>JAIDMU010000223.1 GCA_029050415.1 Malacoplasma sp. | reverse complement strand
AGTTAAAAGAATTATTTTTCTTTGATGAGATAACAATAGATAAGTTACAAGTTGATAAAAATGATGGCACTGTAAAATTTTTATTAAAACTTTCTGATAATAATTTTATTGAAACAGTAATTATGAAATTTAATTATGGATATAGTGTTTGTGTTACTTCACAAATCGGTTGTAATATGGCATGTAAATTTTGTGCGTCTGGATTAATTAGAAAAAAAAGAAATATAACAGTAGGCGAATTTATTAAACAGTTCTTAATTGCAAAAGAATATGTAGAAAATAATTTTAAAAGTAATTTGTCACATATGGTTGTAATGGGGATAGGTGAACCTTTTGATAACTTTGATAATTTAATTCAGTTTTTTGATGTTATTAAACAGCAAAAAGGATTATGTGTTAGTCCAAGAAAAATTACTGTTTCAACTTGTGGACTAGTTGAAAAAATTAAAGAATTTGCAGATTTGAAAAATCAAGTTAATTTAGCAATCTCATTGCATGCACCAAATAATGAAATTAGAAATAAGATAATGCCAATTAACAAAGTTTATTCAATTGAAAAATTGATTGAAGCATTAGATTATTATATTTATGTAACTAAAAGAAGGGTTACAATTGAATATATCTTAATAAAAGATATTAATGATAGTGATGCAAATGCTGAAGAATTAGCAAAATTATTAAAAGGGAAATTATGTTATGTTAATCTAATCCCTTATAATAAAGTAGTTGAAAATAACTATTTTCGAAGTTTAAAAGCAAAACAATTTTTCGATGTTTTAAAGAAAAATGGAATTCAAGCAACAGTGCGATTAGAAAGAGGAAGTAGTATTGATGCAGCTTGTGGGCAATTAAGAATTAAAAAAATAATGGAGCAAAAAAATGCAAAAATATAGTTCAAATAAAATTTTTGGTGGAAATAATTATATTAAACTAAGAAGAGTTTTATATTCTAAATCTGATATTGGTTTAAGACAAAAAAATGAAGATTATGCATATTGTGGCACAAACAAGATTTTAGATAATCTATTAATTGTGTGTGATGGAGTTGGTAGTTGTAAGGGTAGTGAAAAAGCAGCTGAAATAGTTTCAAAAACTTTTATCAAAAGTTTTTTAGAACAAGAATATTTATATTCAACAGCTGAAAAATGGTTTGAAAACAATATCAAAAAAGCTAAACTTGCAATGCGAGATTATGTTTTAAGATTTGCTGATCATTATAAAATGTGCACAACTTTAGTTTTAGCTTTAACAATTCAAGATATTATTCATGTATTTTGGATTGGTGATTCTAGAGCATATTTAATTAGTAAAAGAGATTTAAACCAATTGACAAATGATCATAATCTTTTAAATTATTTAATTAATAATGGTGCTTCAAAAGATGAAATTGATAGAGAAGGACCAAATTTATATTCTTTGACCAATTGTATTACAATGAGTTTAAATGATGAACAAAAATATGATCATGTCACTATTCCTATCAAGAAAAATACTTTTATTTTTTTAGCTTCTGATGGTTTCTATAATTTTTATCAAGATATTGGTTCTTTGTATGATGTTTTATCACATGAAGGAAACATGGAAAATGTTTCTTCAGATTTAATTAATTATGCACTTAGTAACCAATCAAATGACAATATTTCTTTTTCTTATATTGGTTTTTTAAAAGATTAAAACAAATAAGCAAGTAAAATAATTTACTTGCTTATTTGTTTTAGATATATATTTTATAGATTAGAATATATCAAAATAATAAAAACTTATGAAAAATACAAATAATTTTGGAATTAATAGTTGAACCACAAAAGTTAATATTGACTCAAATTCTCCATTAGAAATAAAAAATAAATATGAAAAAATTATTGAACAATTTTCTAAAATTGATAAAGGTAAATCTGTTCATGAATATAAAAAAAATATTATAAAAACTTTAGATTCTTTGTATCAAGTTTTATTAGACTTGAATGAAACAATTTTTGAAGATGAAGAAACAAAAAAATTAATTAAAAAGTATAGAAAAAAAATATTAATGCTTTTGTATAAAAGAATTAAATATTTAGATCAAGTTATTACAATAGATAAAACATATATTGATAATCCTGATAAGAAAGTAATTTTAAAAGTAGATAGAGTTTCAAAATTTTACTCTTCTAAAAAAATGACAATAAGAATTTTAAATGATATTAGTTTTGAAATAGAAAATGGTGATTTCGCTGTAATTTTAGGACCAAGTGGCAGTGGTAAAACAACCTTAATGAATTTGATTTCGGGAATGGATAGACCAACTTGTGGAAGAGTTTGAGTTAATGGGTTTCATTTAGAAGAAATGAATGAAAAAAATTTAACAGTTTTTAGAAAAAATAATATAGGTTATATATTTCAAAGATATGGTTTATTACCTAATTTAACAGTTTATGAAAATGTTTTAATGGGAAGTTATCTTGGAAAAAATGCAAACAAATTTTCTGATAACAGTATTTATAAAAAAACATCATATTCAAAAGAAGAATTAAAAAAGATTAATGCAAAAGAAAAAGAAATGTCTAATATTTCAAAAAAAGATGAAGAAAAAAAGATAGATGATATTTTAAAAAATTTTGGTTTGGAAAATTTGAAAAATAAATATCCTTATGAATTGTCTGGTGGACAAAAACAAAGAGTTTCTATTTCTAGAACAGTTGCTAAAAATCCAAAAATAATTTTTGGTGATGAACCAACTGGTGCTGTTGATTTTGAAATGTCTGGATTAATTGTTGAATCCTTTGCAAAGATTAATAATGAATTAAAAACCACAATTGTCATTATCACTCATGATGAATCAATTGCAAAATATGCAAATAAAGTATTTTATATAGCTGATGGAAAACTTAATAAAATAGTTAATAAACAAAAAGGCAAAGATATAAATTCAAGTAAATAAAAATCTCTACTTTAATTTTTATTGTTTTAGAAAATAATGAATGTAAAAAGTGTTTCAATATCTAAAAATATAAATTAAAATATTAATAATTGTTTTATTATAGTGTCTGGCAAATTTTTTCAATTAAAAAGGTTAATTTATGAAATTTAGTAAATTTAAAAAAATTAAGAAAAAATCAAAAATTCTTGTAAAAGCAAAATTAATAGCTCAACAAGTTGAAAATAATTTTGAAGAATATCAATCTTTAAGTGTTGAAGATTTAAAAATTAGAACTGATTATTTAATTGATGGTCTAAGTAAAAATAAATTTACTTTAGATGATATTGTAGTTGATGCTTTTTCAATTGCTAGAGAAATAATTTTTCGTGAATATGGTATGTTAGCTTATCAAGTGCAAATGATGGGTGCTTATATTGTTCACTGTGGAGATTTTGCAGAAATGTACACAGGAGAAGGTAAGAGTTTAACACTATTATTAGTTGCATTTTTAAACGCTTTATCAAAACGTGGTGTTCACATAGTTACTGTTAATGAATATTTAGTTGAAAGAGATGCTAAATTTGCTGAAAAAGCTTTTGAAAAATTAGGAATTACTGTTGGATACAATACTTCTAAATTATCTAAAGAAGTTAAAAGGGAAATGTTTGCAAAAGACATAACTTATACAACAAACTCAGAATTAGGTTTTGATTACTTAAAAGACAATATGGTCAGAAGTATTGAAGAAAAAGTAATAAGAGAGCTTTTCTTTGTTATTGTTGATGAAGCTGACTCTGTATTGATTGATGAAGCTAGAACTCCTTTAATTATTTCTGGTCAACCTAAAGAAGATTTTTCACTATATGTAGAAATAGATACTTTTGTAAGTGAACTTGTAAAAGATGATTATAAAATTGATGATGAATCAAATACTATTTTTTTAACAGATAGTGGTGTTGAAAAAGCAGAAAAATTTTTTAAATTAGATAATTTATACTCTGTTGAAAATGCTGAAGTTGTTCACAAAATTACTAATGCTTTGGTTGCACATTATATTTTTGCTAATGGTAAAGAATATCTTGTAAAAGATGACAAGATATATTTAGTAGATCAATTTACTGGAAGAGTTTTAGAAGGTAGAAGTTATAATGCTGGATTACAACAAGCAATTCAAGCAAAAGAAAAAGTGAGAATTGAACCTGAAAATGTAGTTATGGCTACAATTACTTATCAATCTTTTTTTAGATTATATGAAAAACTTTCAGGTGTTAGTGGAACTGCAATGACTGAAGCTGAAGAATTTTTAAAAATTTATAATATGGTTGTTGTAAGAATACCAACAAATAAACCAGTAATTAGAATTGACAAGCCTGATTACATTTTTGGTACTAAAAAAGTTAAGTGAAACCATGTTGTTGCTGAAATAGTACAAAGACATGAAACTGGCCAACCAATTCTTGTTGGTACAGCATCTGTTACAGATTCTGAAATTATTCATAAAAGACTTGAAGAACTTGGTATTCCTCATGAAGTTTTAAATGCAAGGGACAATTCAAAAGAAGCAGAAATTATTAAACATGCTGGTGAAAAGGGTGCTATTACCATCTCTACTAATATGGCAGGTAGAGGAACTGATATTAAAGTAGATGATGAAGTTAGAGCATTAGGCGGTTTATATGTAATTGGTACAGAAAGACATGAATCTAGAAGAATTGATAATCAATTAAGAGGTAGAACTGGAAGACAAGGTGATCCAGGTGAATCAAGATTCTTTACTTCACTTGAAGATTCTTTATTTAAAAGATTTGCTACTGACAGATTTGCTAAGGCTTCTGAAAAATTAGAAGATGATTATTATGATTTTGGATTTTTTTCTAAAATGTTAGACACAACTCAAAAAAAAGTTGAAGGTTTGAATTTTGATGTTAGAAAAAATCTGATGGACTATGATCATGTTTTGTCATTACAAAGAGAATTAATTTATAAACAACGTGACCAAATTTTATTAAAAACAAGTAATTTTGCAATCATTAATAATATGGTTAATGATTTTGTAGGTTCACAAATTGGAAATTTTAAAAATACTGATAACACATCTTTAGTTGATGCTAGTAAACTTGTTGATTTTTTAAATGAAAAAATTTTAAGATTTAACTATTTTGACAAATCACTTTTTGCCAGTATGCCTTTAATGCTTGCAGCAGAAAAAGTTGTCACAATTATTAAAAAAGTTATTGAAGTTAAATATAATATTCTTTCTCAAATTAATGCACTAAATGTAGTTGATGAACTTTTATTAGTTAATTTAGATCAAAAATGAACTAAACACATTGATAAAATGACAAAACTAAGAGAAGGGGTTAATTTAAGATCTTTAGAACAAAGAAGCCCTTTAAATATTTATATTGAAGATGGAAATAATCTTTTTGAAAAA
Source organism: Malacoplasma sp. (assembly GCA_029050415.1). Lineage (GTDB taxonomy): Bacteria > Bacillota_I > Bacilli_A > Mycoplasmatales > Mycoplasmoidaceae > Malacoplasma. Next base: position 1,890 of record JAIDMU010000223.1, on the reverse strand, counting down.
ATGAAAAATGAGATTGTTTTTGATACAGTTACAAATTTATGTTACTTAACACTTCCTAATGAAAGTGTTGAGTTAACAAAAGCTTTAGATGAATTAGTTAATTCAGATGAATTCAAAAAAAAAGATTATGACAGTCAACAAAAGACTTTTGATCTGGGACTTAAAATTTCAGAAGAAAACAATGAATTTAACAATAGCAGTGAAAACAATGACAATCAATCACAACTACCAATATATGAAGATAAACAACCAAATATACATTTTTTTACTAATGATGAAAAACAATATGATGATAATCAAAATGAAAACAATCTTTATGAAAATAAATCAGAATCAGATGCAGATAATGGAAAAAATTTAGGTATTTCTGATTATGAATTACAAAATGGAACTAGTGCAGCTAACATTTTAGAAAATCAGTCTGATTTAATTTTGAAATCTTTGGAAGAACTTACAAATGTTGATGGCTTAGATCCTGAACAGACACCACATGTTGAAAGTGATGATAATGTATTTAATTTTGAAACTGATAGACTAAAAGAAGAAATAGAAGCTATTGAATTATTACCAGAATTAAATAAAACAGAAAATGAATCAGAAACTATAGAAGAACAAAAAGAAGAGTTAAAATCAGTTGATAATAATCATAGTGATATTTCAGATCAAGACATTGAAAAGATTTTAGAAATGCCTGCTTTTAAAGACGGTGAAAAATCTGTTTCTTTAGGTGAATATTTGGATAATGTTTTAGATGATATGGGTATCCCAAATGATTCTGAATTAAATTCAGAATCAGAAAAAGTTATTGAAACTGAAGAAATTGAAAAAATAAATAATGAAAATGAATCTGATGAATTGTTGAATGTTAACATAAATGAATACAATGATAATGTAATTAAATTATTAAATCCTGAAGAAAGAGATGAAATTGAAAATGAAATTAAAAAATCTCCAATTTTTGGTTCATCTTTAGATTCAGACTATGAACAATATCGTCAATCAGTATTTACTAAAAACAAAATTAATAACATTGATTATGAACAGTTTAAAGAATTATCTGATGAAGAAATCGAAAATGCTATAAAACCATTTTATAAATTGCCAAATGTAACAAAAAGAACTCCAGGAACTTTGTTTGGTGGTAATTTAGCTAATAAAACTCCTTTTATTTTAAAAGACAATATTGATTTAGATAGTGAAGATAAAAAAAAGAAAGATAAGTATCGTTTAGAAAACCAAGCTTCAATGGAAGAGTTAAATGATTTATTACTTTTAAACGATGAAGTAGATAGATTAGAAAAAATAATTAGTAAAAATTCTAAAATAGATGATGATCAAAAAATGGAATTAGAACTAGAACATCAAATTGAAACAGAGAATCCGGTTTTTTATTTAGAAGACATTCCAGAAAATGCAAATTTAAATGAATTTGTTGCCATACCAAATGAACAAGAAAATTTTGATAATCAAATTCAAAATTTAGAAGAAATTCTAAATGAAGAAATAAGAAATGAAGATTTAAGTAATGAAGAAATAGAACTTGATGAAATTGAAGAAATTACTGATGATCCAGTAAAAGACTACATATTAAGTGGTTTGCCAAATTTAGATAAAGAAAATCCTGAATTAATTAAATCAATTATTAAAGACCCTTTAAAAGAATTAAAAGATGTTGAATTGGTAGAAAAAGATGAAAAAGATGAAGTTGATGAAAATTCTTTTATTGAAAAAATTCAAATAGTTCCAAAAATGCAAGATGATAATGAAATAATTGTTGAAATTGATAATAATCAATTGAAACCTGATGTACATAATTTTAATAAAGATGTCATTGATTATTTAAAGAAAAAAAATGACAAAGTAAATTAATCATAATAATAAACCCATAAT
>JAIDMU010000222.1 GCA_029050415.1 Malacoplasma sp. | reverse complement strand
GATTATTATTATATTCATAAACTAAATTTAAAAATGACAGAAATAATTATTAATTCAGTAATATTTTTTATTGTATTTTTAAGTTCCATATTTTTTGTTTTTAGATTGAAAAATGTTGGTAAAGGATACAAAATATTTTTTGTTAGTTACATTTTATTTTGAATACCTTTAAAAATGCTTAGAGAGTACACTTCTGTTATTCAAAACCAAATAGATCCAAGCATTGTTTGACTACCTTTGATGTCATATGGATTAATTGGAATTTTTATAAGACCATTTGTAGATTATTTATCTTTATATTTAAGAAATAGAAAAATTATTTTATATGCAGCAGTTTTAATTGGAATAGTTTCATTTATTCCAATTTCTATAGTTCAAACTACAGCAACCAATACAATTCAATCAATTGGAGTGGGTGTAGGTGCATCAATGATTGGTACATATGAGTTAATGTTTAAAGAACAGTATACTAAAAACCGGAGTTTTTTAACAGTATCAATAATGGCTTTTCCACCACTTTTAGCAGATTTTATTGGTGCTCCAATACAATCAATTATTAAAGTTTCTGCAATTTCTCAAAACACTCCACAAATGTACAATTTCATGCTTTCAATTATGTGAATGATTGGAATAGCTATATTTTTAATAGTTTTTATTGTTCTTTGGTGTGTTAAAGAAAACAGAATGTTGGTTGGTATCATTAGAACTAACAATAAAATAAAAAACAGTTATACTCAGTTAAGTTTTTTTGTGCTTTTGTGTATTGTTGGCTTTTTAATAGCTTTTATTAAATTTTCAAATAGTGGATCAATAGCAACTTTAACAATAGAAAATTTAGCAGAGAATCAGGGGATTAAAAATCAAGTTTCAAGTATACAAGGATACATTGCAAGTTTATTTAGCTTTTTTCAATTATTAGGAACACTTTTTGTATCAATGTTTTTGATTAAAAAAACAAGTAAAATTATTTCATTTACAGTTGGAATTGTTTGTTGAATTATTTTTGAATTAGTTGTTTCTTTTAATCAAAATCCTTATGTTTATTTTGGAATATCATCACTAAATGGATTTGCTTATGGAATTTTGTACAATTTGGTTTTAGCTTTTATTCTAACTTTATCTTTTGAGAATAAAAAACTAAAAAATGGAAGATATGAAATTAGAAAAATTTCTCCAATGGGAATTTATCAAGCAATTTTGGCAGTTGGAATTGCAAGTTCATCATTTTTCACAACTTATTTAAAAACTGTGTTAGTTTCTACAAATAGTTACATGACTGTTAATTTATCAATTTTAGCATTCATTATAGGATTAGAAATTATGTATTATATAGTTTATTTACTTGATAAAAAATCATTTTTTAATCAACAAATTAATTTAAAACAAATCAAATAATAAAAGCATATTTATTTTTACTAAAATAAATAGTAGTTTAAAATATTTTAGACAAAAGGAGTTTTATGGACAAGGTACTAATTTTAGATTTTGGTGGACAATACACACAATTAATAGCTAGAAGAATTAGAGATTTAAATGTTTTTAGTGAAATAGTTGACTATGACATTGATGTTTCTGAGATTGTTAAAAAAAATCCAAAAGCAATTATTTTATCTGGTGGTTATGATAGTGTTTATGGAGATAGAAGTATTAAACCAAATAAAGAAATATGAAATTTAAATATTCCTATTTTAGGAATATGTTATGGTTTTCAAGTAATGATTCAAGAAAATGGTGGTGTAGTTGAAAACCATAAAGAATCTGAAGAATATGGTTCTACTGATATTTTCTTTAGAGATAACATTTTATTTTCTGAAATTCCTTTATCTAATAATTGTTGAATGAGTCATTCAGATAGTGTTGTAAAATTACCAGAAAATTTTGCTGCAATTGCTTCTACTGAAAAATGTAAAGTTGCAGCAGCTTGTAATTTAAATAAAAATTTTTTTGGTGTACAGTTTCATCCTGAAGTTACCCAAACTTTTTTTGGAAACCAACTTTTAAAAAACTTCTTAGTTAAAATTGCTAAAGTTAATTGTGACTGAAAACCTTCCAATTTTAAAGATGATGCAATAAATGAAATAAAAAAAATTGTAGACAACGACAATGTATTATGTGCTATTAGTGGTGGAGTAGATTCACTAGTTGCAGCTGTACTAACATCAAAAGCAATTGGTGATAAACTATATTGTGTTTTTGTTGATCATGGGTTATTAAGAAAAAATGAAGCAAGTGAAGTTGCTTATACTTTGAAAAAATTAATTGGTAAAAATATTTTTTTACTAGATCAAAGACAGCTTTTTTTATCTAGATTAAAAGGTATAACAGAACCTGAAGAAAAAAGAAAAATAATTGGTAATACTTTTATTGATGTTTTTGAAAAGGTTTCAAAACAATTAAATGTTCCATTTAAATTTTTATTACAAGGTACTATTTATCCAGATATTATTGAAAGTGGTACTAAGTTTTCAAAAACAATAAAGTCACATCATAATGTAGGTGGTTTACCAGAAAAATTAAATTTTAAATTATTAGAACCATTAAAATATTTATTCAAAGATGAAGTTAGACAATTGGGATTAAATTTAAATATTCCTTATAACAATGTTTATCGACAACCATTTCCAGGTCCTGGTTTGGCTGTAAGAATTATTGGTGAAATAACTGAAGAAAAAATAAAAATTTTACAAGAAGCAGATTATTTATTCAGATCATTTATTGATAAAATTTATGAAAATAGTAAAGAAAAACCATGACAGTATTTTGCTGTTTTAACTGATTCAAAATCAGTTGGTGTTGTAGGTGATAACCGTTCATATGGGTATACATTAGCTTTAAGAGCAGTAGACAGTGTAGATGCAATGAGTGCTAAATGATCTAAAATTCCATTGGATAAATTAGAAAAAATAAGTTCAATTATTTCTAATAAAGTTTCACAAATTTGTCGGGTTGTCTATGATATTACAAATAAGCCTCCTGGAACAATTGAGTGAGAATAAAAAAATATTCTAATGATAGAATATTTTTTTTTATTTTTATAAAGTTGAAAATGTAAAACTCAAAATATCAAAATTAGAATTTCATTTTCAATCATAATTTGAATCTGTACTAAGCATAAATGTGAGCTTAATTATAAAATAATTGCTTTCTATAGTTGTTATTTTGCTAATAGATAGTTTTCCCATTACTGGTATAAATTCTTTTTCATCTTTTGGATTTGTTGTTTGTTCATTATTTTCATTTGTTGATATTTTAATTGGATTAATGCTTTCATAATTAATTTTTGCTGAATCTAAATCCTTATTTGAATTTTTTCATGATATTGATATATTACTATCATTTTTTGCTTCAATAAATTGTTTAAATAATGAAGCATTATTAAAATAATCACTATAGTATGAAAAAGATTCAAAATTATAATCTTTGTAATGGAACTTATTTCACAAAGGGTTAAAAGTTTCAGATGTAGGAAGTAAGAAATTTTTTATTTCTTCTATGTCTCAATTTGAAGCATCTATGGTTGATGATGTGTCAGCAATAAAATTTAAAGTTTTTTTGCCATCAGATTCTTGTGTAATTGTATAATTAGAGTAATTTTGAATAATATCAGCAATTTGATATTCTTCTTTTTCTTGTTTAGAATTTTGAGAAGAACACGAAGTCAAAATTATAGGTGCTGCTATTGATAGGGATATAAAAGATAGTGACAACAAAATTTTATTTTTTTTATTCATTTTAATTTCCTTTTTGCTTATAAAATATGACTATCAAATAAAAATATACTCTAAAAAAAAAAAAAAAACCCAAAAAAATATTAAAAAAATAAAATAATAAAATAAAATAAAAAA
>JAIDMU010000221.1 GCA_029050415.1 Malacoplasma sp. | reverse complement strand
AAATTATCTACTATAAAATCTTTTATTTTTTGTTCAGAAAAAAATGAAAAATACTCAAAATCATCTATTGAACCATTAACATTAATAACATAATTTTTTTCATTTATAGTAACTTTTATTTTTGCTAAAAAACTAATTGAATTTAATAAGTTGTTTTTAGTTACTTCATTTAATTCAATAATTTCAATTTGATATGGAAAATAAATAAAATTAGCTATCACATATTCATTTTTAAAATTACTTAACATGATTTGTTGATGAGAATTTAGCAAATTAAAATTGATTTCAATATTTTGTTGAAAATTAACAACAAAAGATTTTTTTACAAAATATAATTTTAAAAAATCATAAAAAACTAAATCTTTATACTTTTTTTCATCAAAATCAACATTAATCAAAGCAGAATTGTTATCATAATTTTTTGTAATAGTTAATGAATTTATTTTTTCTTTATAGTATTTATTTAAAATTAAATTATCACTTATTTCTTTTTCTGTAACAGTAATTAGTGAATAAGTACTAGAAATAATTTCTCAATTAAATTGATAATTGTTTTCTACAAAAGTTATTGAATAATTTCCTTCATAATATAAGGTAAAATTTTGATTACCAGCAATTTTATAAGAAACTCTTTTTAAATTTAAAACATATAAATTATTTGATAATGATATTGAATAGTTTAAATCAAATGGTAATAAATTATTGTACAGTTTAAAAAGATTTTTTAATGTTTCTGGGGTTAGATTCATTAAATCTATATCAAAATAATAAAAACTAGAAATATTACTTATTAATTTTTGGAAAATTATATTCGAAAAAGAAAAGGTCATAATATAAGGATTAGAATCCATTTGTAAAAAAGTTCCAACCATTTCATCTCTCATAACAGCGTCATTTGTCATTTCTCATGAACCAACAAGCCATGTTACTGGAAGTGAAAAACTAATTGTATATTGATCATTACCTATATTATTTCATTTTAAATATTCAAGAAATGAACATTGAAAAATTCTAAGTCCAAAAATATTTTTAATTTCTGGTTCTTTTTTCCCTGAAACATAATTCATATTAAAGGTTCAGCCTAAATTTTCATATTCTTCAACTAAACTTAGTTTCAATTTTTTTATTTTGTTATTTACAAACGATTTTTTTATTTTCTCTGGTAGTGTTTCTAAAGCATCATCATAATAATCTCTTTCATTATTAAACATATAAATGGATATATTTTTTGCTATTTCATTTTTATTTAAATCAGTAATATATACATAATTATTTTTTCCAGAATTATATTTAAAATTTAAATCATTCATTTTATTAATCTCTTTATCTGGTGTTGTTAAAGTTAAATTATTTTCATTATTTAAATACTCTTGTGATTGATTAAAATTAAGTGAAACAGGAAATCCAAATGCACAAAAACTAGTAAATATAAAATTTAATAATTTTGTTTTAAATCTTTTAAATATCATTTTTTTACCATCCTTTGTTTTTTTAAAAATAAATTTAAATATTCTATAAATGAGTAATAAAAACCTATAACTCATCAATTATTTAAAAAATTTATTTCAATATAAATATTCATATAATTTAAAGTTTGTGAAATGCTTGCAACTAATTGATAAGTAAATTTAAACATTGGTGAAAATTCAATCCACCATGAAAAGCACAAAGATAAAATGTATATTAGTGAAAAAATTGGTGTAAAAAGAATACTAAAAAATATTCCTCATAAAGAAATCTGATTATTCATCATAGCAATATATGGAACAATGTAAATAATTGCAAAAAAAGATGTAAAAAAAGAATTATAAATTATATTTTTTTCTCTTACTGCATTAAAAAGTTTTACACCTCTAGCACCCAAAAAACTCATACACAATCCAAAAGACAAAATAGTCCCAGGAGCTATTATTGCAATTGTAATAATTGATAAATCTGTTGAATAATTTTTTGTTTTGTTAAAAGAAGAAAAAATCAAAGAAAGAAAAATTCTTATTGTTGAAGGAGAAAAACCATTTAAATATGAAATAAAAAAAGAAAATAAAATAGATAAAATTCTTCCTACTTTTGGAAATTTAAAAAAAATTTTTAAAATTAAAAAACAAAATATATTTATGTGGTATCCACTAATAACAATAAGATGAACAACAGATAAATTAACTAATTTGTAATATAAATTTATG
>JAIDMU010000220.1 GCA_029050415.1 Malacoplasma sp. | reverse complement strand
ATTTAATTTAGAAGGTGGTAAAGGAAAACTTATGTTTTCACATATTTTTAAAAATTCTTCAACAGAATTTGAACCACTTAATTCTTGTTTAATTTCTTCAAAATCTATACTTGAATTTATCATTATTTGGTCTGTTATTCCATCAAAAAATGATACTAATTCATCTAAATCTACAAAATTAGAAATAGAAATGTGGTTAGTATTAAAAGGTGTGAAAATAGAACTATCTCTTCTATCAACATTAACTAAACTAGAAATTTTATTTTTTATACTCTTATTCATTGTTACTTATATATAAATTACTTCTTATAAATTATTCTAAATTAGTAAAAATTAAAATCACAAACATCTAAACTTTTTAAGTTTCATTATCTTCCATAACTTTAAAACCTAAAATCTTTTTTAAAATAGCCATCAATAATGGTCTTCAAACCAAAAAATTAGAAACAAATCATCTTATTCCAAAACCTAAAACTTTGTGATTTCTACAATGTTTAGGACCAATCACATCTCTAATTAAAATCTTATTTTCTTTTCTTGCTTTATAAGGTCTGCAACTTGCTGCCACAAAAGCTCAATTATTTGCATAAAAAAATCATTTTTCATTAAACTGATTAGAATTTAATAATGTATTTTTACTAGATAGAATATTTAATAATAATTTATTGGGATCAAATATTTTAGTTTGATTCAGTGTAGAAAACTTATTCATTCGGTTATAAAAATATAAAATTTTGTTCGAAAACAAAGCTTTTTTATAAATTGTTTTTCAAATCAACCCAAAATATACATCTTCATAAATCATTAAATTTTCTTTATGATATATTTGATTGTTAACTAAAAATTCCTTTTTAAAACATTGTCTTCAATCTGTTTGAAAATCAGTGTGAAATCATTTATTCATTTTTTTATTAGGAACATTTTCCAAAACAAAAGATACAATTTTTTTTTCATGAAAATTTATATCATTTTGTTTAAAAACTCATTGGTATTTAAAAACTACCAAATCAATATCTTGATACTTTTCAAAACAAGAAATTAAATATTCAACAGCATCATGGGTGATTCAATCATCACTATCAATAAATCAAATTAATTCCCCTTTTGAAACACTAACTCCATAGTCTCTTAATTTCCCAACACCTAAAAAAGAATCATTAATACAATAATATCGATAACCTTTTTGAATAATTAATTCTTTATAATTAATTTCATTATCAGAAAAATCATCAATAAAAATAACTTCAAAATCCTTACAGGTCTGCTTTTCTAAAGAATCAAACAATTTGTTCATTCAAATAAGTTCAGTATTTTTAAAAGGAATAATAATAGAAATTTTTGGCATACTAAAAATTTAAAATATTAAACTTTTTTAATATTTATTTTTTAACAATCTCAGAGAAATCTACATCAACAACATTTTCACGACCTAAAATATCAATAGTAACTTTAGCTTTTTTATTTTCCAAGTCAATTTCAGTAATAACACCTTCAGACCCTTGAATTGATCCACTTACAATTTCCACAGTGTTACCAATTGCAAACATACTATTTTTATCTTGACTATTTCCATGTGAAAATAATTCAACTGAAATATCTTCATCATTTTCTTGTTGTTCATTTATCTCTTTTTCTTCTATATTTTGATCATGATTTTCTAAATATTCAGATTTATTTTCAAAACTAATTTTTTCAGTTTCAGTAGAAAGAATTTCTTCAGGTTTTGATTCAACAGTAATTTCTTCTTGTTTTTCTTCAGATTTATTATTAGATAATGAAGAATCAAAAAATCCTTCTTCATTTAATAAATCTACTTCTTTTTCTAAAAATTCAATTTTCTTTTCTGGTTCTCTTGGTTTAGTAATAGTTTGTTCAAGAAAAACATCAGGAGTTTTATTAATAATAATGTCTTTATTCATTTCTGGGTTAAACAAGTTTTCAACCTCATAGTCAGACATTGGAATAGGTTTAGCACCTTTCCCTGATGAACCTACAAATCCAGTAACACCAAAAGTATTTCTAATAATATATCAAGCATCATCAGCCATAACCATTTTGATGTAAATATATCCTGGAAATCTATTAATTTCTCTAATTCTTGTTTTTTTATAACGATTCCCTGGTAAAGTTTCTCAAGTAATTGATTTAGTGTTTCTAAATCTAGTTGGAGGTGGATTGTTAATTGGGTCAAAAACTTCAATAGTAATTTCTCTAGTTTTTAACAATCTCATTTCTTGAACAACATCTTCTAAATTATAAGCTCTAACTTTATCTTCAATGTTTTTATATACTGTATCTTCATTACCTGTAATTGATGTAACAATATATCATTTAGCTTTATTTTTATTATCAATTTGTAAATCTTTGTTTTCCATTGCTATCTCCTTTTTTTAATTTCTTAATTAAGCAATTGTTAGTGCTAATCCAATTAATGTAAAAATTACTCCAAAAAAAACTATAACTACAATTATTATCAAAAAACTTGAAGCCAATTCTTTTTTTGGTGTTCAAGTAATTCTTTGGAATTCTTTACCAACACCAAAAAAGAATTTTTTAAATTTATTTTCTTTTTTTGCTTTGCTTAATTTAGCTTCTTTTTTTAAATCAACAACTATTTTTTCTCTTTTTTCTTCTTTTATTTGGTTGTTACTACCACCAAATAGACTTTTGTTTTTTTCATCATTCATAATTTTTACCTTGTTTCTTTATGTAAAGTTTTTTTATTACATTTAGGACAAAACTTATTTAATTCAAGTCTTTCTTTTCTAGCTGAATTTGTTTTTGTTTTGTAGTTTCTAGATAAACAATCTTCACATATCATTATTACTGTTTTTGCCATAATTTTTTTGTGTGAATAAAAAAAACCCACTAAGGGTTAATTCACTAAATTAATTATATAATAATAAAAATTTATTAATTAATAAATTTATTTATAATGCTTTGGGTTACTGTCTCAAATCACAGGAAATTAAAAATCTTGCGATTTTTTTATATCATTTTAGAAGATAAAAAAATTATATAGATAAAAAAATAATTAATTTTATGTTTTACTTTTTTAATTTAATTTTAATTGTTAGTATCTTGATTGCCAATTATATCAAAACCATTAATTTCAAAAAACAAATCATTTAATGGATCTATGTAAATTCTAAAAAGCACATTTGGATTATCTTGAGTTATATAATCATGTTTATTTTTTAAATCTTTAAATGTTGAAAGAGGAATTTCATATACATAAATACAAGTACTTTCATTTCAAATTTTTTCTTTAAAAACATCAAAACCACTTTCTTCAATGCTCTTAGTTTTATTTGCAAAAAATTCAATTCAAGGAGTTTGCATGAAAAAAATAAATTTATCTTTTTCATCAATGAATAAATCGTATCCATACTTTGAAGGAACAATAGTAATACTTACCTTTATTTCTAAATTACTATCAATTACTTGGTAATCAAATGTATTAAACTTAAAGTGACTGATTTTCTTGTTCTCCTACAACTCACTCACTACCAATAGAATGAATTCGTGGAGAAAGTGTTTTACAAGCAATAGAAACAATTGGTATACAAACAACTGGAGAGAGCAATAAAAATGATTTAAATAATTTATTAAATTTTTTATTAATATACATAATTTCTTACCTTTAAAAAACACCTAATCTTTCAAACACAGTTAAATCAAAATTTTTGTTACTTAATTTCTAGTTGAATCATCTATAAATTCCAAAATGTTTATTTTAAATTCAATAATATGAGGACCAAACATAGACATAAAAAAAAGTACATTTAATTCATTGTTTTCAATTGTTGAATTCTCATATTCTTTTTTTAAATCATTAAGCATTGAAACAGATATATCATGTACAAAAATATAAGTTTGTTTGCTGTAAATCGTTTCTGCTATATCAAAACCGCTTTCTTCTATGCTTTTTTCTTTATTTGGTAGGGTAGTAAAGTAAAGTCCATAAAGATATCCATCAAGACTAAGACCATATTTTGGTGGATTTATAACAATACTTGTTTTTATTTCTAAATTATTTTCTATTAATTTGTAATCAACTGACTCAAATTTAAAAGTTCCTCCATCATATTCTCATTCACTACCAACACAGTGACCTTGCCATCCTGTTGATTGGCATGAAGTAGAAATAAAAGGTATAGAAACAACTGGGGAAAACAATAAAAATGATTTGAATAATTTTTTAAATATTTTATTAATATGCATAATTTCTCACTTTTAAAAATACATCTAATCTTTCAAATATAGTTAAATCAAAATTCTTCTATTTAATTTTTAGTTGAATTATCAATAAATTCCAAAATGTCTATTTTAAATTCAATATCATAAGGACCTAATATATAAATTTGAAAAGGAATACATAATTTATTATTCTCAATTGGCAAATAATCATATTCTTTTTTTAAATCATTAAGTGTTGAAATAGATATATAATATACAAAAATATAAGTTTGTTTGCTATAAATTGTTTCTGTTATATCAAAACCACTTTCTTCTGTGCTTTTTTCTTTATTTGGTAAGGTAGTAAAGTAGTATCTAGAACTAAGATATCCATCAAGTCTAAGACCTTGTTTTGAAGGAATTGTAGCAATACTTACTTTTATTTCCAAATCATTTTCTATTAATTTGTAATCAACTGACTCAAATTTAAAAATTGATCCATAACACTCTCATTCACTATTAACATAATAAGATTTCGTTCCTGTTGTTTGACAAGCTGTAGAAATAAAAGGAATGCAAACAACTGGACAAAACAAAAAAGCTGGCTTAATTATTTTTTTAAACAGTTTATTAATATGCATAATTTCTCACTTTTAAAAATACACCTAATCTTTCAAATTGTCCAAATGCTGTTAAGTCAAAATACAAATTTCTTTCATCCCAATTGTCACTTACAACCATAAGGCTTTTATATTCTTTTCACTTAAAAAATAAAAAAGATTTTTCTTTATAATATTGTAAATATCCTTTTACAATCAGAGAATGAGGTTGACCATACTGACTTATTATTGGGTTTCAAATTGTTGGACATCCAGCATCAATCTCAGCTTTTACTTGAGATCCAAAAGATCAAAAAAGAACCATATTAGCATATTTTTGAAAAATTTTTGTTGAATAACCAAAACTTCTCATTGTATTTGTAAAAATATTTGCCATATTTAAAGATGACAACACTGAGGCTTGTGTTGTATAACCAAATTTCTTTGCATTTTCTCTAATCACTGCATATATTTTTGGTACAGTTACATTATCCACATAAAAGTCTTTAATTACCGATTTATAAAAATAATCATTTTCAGGGTTAATTTCTGTATTCCCGTATAGTAATTTTGTTGTTGATTTATTGTCTCTAAAATATTGCATAACACCATACATGGAAGAAAGGACACAATTTCCTTCTCTATATCCTGTTTTTCTGTTTGTGTAAATACTATATTTGTCCTACACAACATTTTGAAAATTATTTAATATAACTTCTTTGCCTTTTTTATAATCAGACCCATATCTATCTTTAATATAATCATTAGGTTTTTCTATTTGTCCTGAACCTAATTTTTTTTGACCTTTATATTTTCTAAATGAACCACCAAATTCCACATTTTCCAAATCTTTTTCAGTAACATATTCAAAATCATATCTAGCATAACCGAATTCTGTTTCATATACAAAACCATCAGTTTGAGTAAATAATAAATTATCTACATCTTTTAGATAATATAAATCTCCTGTTGTAGCAAAATCTAATATTAAATAATTATTACCAATTAATGCATATCCATTATCATCATTAAAATCTAAATATATTGCTTGTGAATTATCATCTAGATTTGTAACACTTTTTTTAGATTCTACATATGTTGCATTTAGAAATAAATTACTATCTTCTACACTTTCATTATATGAAGACACAAAAGTTTGAAAATTATTTTCAATAAAATCAGATGTTGAAACACAATCAGGTGCTACATGATATTGAATGTTAGATTCATTTACACCAGAAATCCCCATACCACTTAACATCGATACTAAAATAGATATGATACCAAAACTTGAAGATCAAAGCTTCATTATTTTCTCCTAATTATCTATCTAACTTGATTTTAGCATTACTTGTTTTTTAATAATTTATTTTTTTGTTATTAAATATTAAGGATATTAAATATCTAAAAAGTTAAAATTGATAAAAAAATAATTCAATAATAAAATAAAAACTTACTTTAATATAAATATAAATAATGTATGGTTGTAAAAATGAAAAAAGAAGCTAAATTTCCAAAAGATTTTTTATGAGGTGCATCTTCTAGTGCATACCAATTTGAAGGTGCTTGAAATGAAGATGGTAAAGGATTATCAGTTCAAGATGTTGAAAAAAATAATAATGGTAATAATTCAATAGACTGATCTAAAATATCTGATTTTAAAGTAGCAAGTGATCATTATCACCTTTACAAAGAAGATGTAAAACTCATAGCAGAGATGGGGCTTAAAGCTTATCGATTTTCTATATCTTGATCTAGAATTTTACCTAATGGTATTGGGAAAGTTAACCAAAAAGGAATAGATTTTTATCACAATTTAATTGATGAACTATTGAAATATAATATTGAACCAATTGTTACAATGTTTCATTTTGATTTACCTTTAGAACTTGAAAACAATGGTGGATGAAACAACAGAGATTTAATTGTAGATGCATTTGTTAATTTTGCAAAAATTCTATTTAATGAGTATGGCAACAAAGTAAAATACTGAATTACTATTAATGAACAAAATATGATAGCAATGGTTGGTGATGTAATTGGTATTAAACAAGAAAAAGTAGCAAACAAATGAAAAACAATTGCAAACCAAAATCATAATATGCTAATAGCACAATCTATTGTATTTGAACTATTACATAAAATGTTTCCTAGTTCAAAAATAGGACCTGCTCCAAATGTTTCAATATGTTATCCAAAAACATGTAATCCCAAAGATTTGCTTGCTTCAAAAAAAGCACAAGCAATTTTACACTGATGATATTTAGATGTAGTAGTTAAGGGAGAATATAATAAAGAAGTTTTAAATTTTTTAAAAGAAATGAATGCAGTTCCTGAATTTAGAAAAAACGATATGGAAATATTTAAAGCTGGTAAACCTGATTTTATAGCATTTAACTATTACAGTTCTCACACTGTTCAAGAATATAAAGGAAATAACGAAAACAAAAAAATAGATCAACACAATATGTTTGATATACCTAATATGTTTTCTTTTGTAAAAAATGAATATTTAGAAAAAACTGAATTTGGTTGAACTATAGATCCAGTTGGATTTAGACTAACATTTAAAGAATTATATGAAAGATATAACTTACCATTGCTAGTATCTGAAAATGGATTAGGAGCATATGATAAATTAACAAAAGAATTTAAAATTCATGATAATTATCGAATTGAATATTTAAAACAGCATATTCAACAAATGAAATATGCTGTTTCTGATGGTGTAGAAATTATTGGTTATTGTCCTTGAAGTGCAATCGATTTGGTTTCAACTCATGAAGGAGTATCAAAAAGATATGGTTTTGTTTATGTAAATCGTGATGAGTTTGATTTAAAAGATATGAAACGATATTGTAAAGATAGTTTTTATTGATATCAAAAAATAATTAAACAAAACGGTAATTGTTAAATAAATTTATGGCATCAAATGATTTTTAACAACAATACTTATAGATAATCCAATAACATGTATATAAACTATGTTGATTGCCAATAAAATAGCAATTCTTATTAAGTATTTTTCAATTTCTGAAAATGATTGGGATAAATGCAAAAAGCTAGATTGGCTAATTATGGGAAAAATCAATAATATTGATAATATATTTATCAAGTATCAAGAAATTGAATAAATACTACCAATAATATTTATTTTTTTTAAAAAATCATCTTTTACTTTTAATAAGTCATAAATTGAACTTAAAATTCCTAAAAATCAAAACCCTGATGAAAACAAATATTTAAAGCAAAAACCAAAAGGAGGATCTTTAGTAATTTTAGGTTTTTCACTGTATTGAAATCATATTTTTTGTGGAAATATAAAATATTTATTCATAATATCAACATCAGATTCTCTAGTTTTTTCTGCAAGATTTAAATCTGGATTAAAAAGAGAGTAAAGTGAATAATAATTTGCATCAGAAAAATTAAATTTAATTCCAAAAAAAGAGTCTTTTATTTTATATCTAATTAAATCATCATCACAAGTTTCAAAATCAAAGTCAAAAATATCTTGAAGATAACAATGTTCTTTATATACAGATATAATCTTTTTCGGTCTAGAAGCAATAACAAATGGATAGTAAGTTAAAAAACAAAGAATAAAAAAACTTAAAAAAAATAAATACAATTCACCATAAGATAAAAAACCTAAATTATACCAATTCCATTCAATGGTAAAAAAATAAATAAAAGAAAACAGAATAAATAAAAAAAATAATAGTGCTTGAACACCTATTGTTTTGAATTGTTCTTTACTATAATAGAAAGTCATGAATTCTCTATCACTAAATTCAACAAATCAAGATTTGAAAATAGATATATATGCTGCACAGTTTAATATGGGGATAACTAAAATTCATCAAGGTAATTTTAATTGACTAAATCTAACTGCAAGAGCTATATTTTTTTGAATATTATTTTCCATAAATAAATTTTATATTAAATCAAAGTTTAATTTAATTAAAAAAATTTATTAAGCTAAATTACTTTTATAATGAATTCTCTTACCTAAAATATTAAAATTTAAAATTTTTAAATAAAATGAAATATTGTATTAATTACTTATATTTTTCCTTTTCTAAAAGATTCAGTAATTTAAATTCTCTTGAAAAATCTCCACTATTTTTGAAATTATTAATTATTTTTTTCGATGTTATTTCATCTCATAATATTTTTAAATTTTTTTTACATCTTGTTATGGCTGTATAAAAAATTTCATGAGTTATTTTTTTTATTTCATCTTCTCCAATAATGATTTTTACATATTCATATTCTAGTCCTTGAGATTTATGTATGGAAATAGCATAAGATAATTGAAAAGGCAAAATACTATCTGTTTCTTGACTGTCATCATTGTCAAAATTTCTTTTTTTACTAATTCGCATACCTATTTTTGTTTTATTATTTTCTAAAAATTCTATCAAATCAACACCAATTTCTCTAGTTTCAATTTCATCTAAACTTTTTTCCACTTCTAAAACAAAATATGTTGAATCTGATTTTTCATCTGATAGAATATCTACAATTTTTCCTTTTAAATTGTTGTGTAATATCTTCCCATATTTTTTAGAATCTAAAAAAAGAATTGGATCATTCTTTTTAAACTCATAAATTCCATGTTTAACTGACATTTCTTTATTTTTAGATTGAATTATTTTATTAATGTTGTTAATTCCAAAAGCTCCATTGTAAGTCAAACATAAATAAATTTCGTCTTCACATTCTTTTTTAAAAAATTCTTGTAAATTATCAGTAGTAACAGAAAAATTATTTGTAACAATATTTTCTAGTATTTCATCTTTTTTGATATTTCTTGTTTTTTCTCAAAGTTTTTTTATTTGATTATTATTTGATCTTCAATCACAATCTAATCTACAAATACTTTCATCATTTATAATTAAATCTATTAAATTAAATCATGTTCCAAAAACTATTGATTCAAGCTGACACTCATCTCCAGATAAAACTAAAATTTTAAAATTAGATTTTTTCAATATATCATACATTTGTTTATTACTAATATTACTGCACTCATCTATAAATAAAAAATCTGTTTCATCAACATTATTTTGTGATAAAAAACTTTTTACTGTTTTAAAATTTTTTTCATTACCTCCTATCAATCTTTTTAAATTATCTTTAGCAGAATTAGTGTTGGTTAAATAAATTTTTTTATGAGATTTAAAAATTTCAGAAAATACTTTTATAAGAAAAGACTTTCCTGTTCCTGACTATTATACA
>JAIDMU010000022.1 GCA_029050415.1 Malacoplasma sp. | reverse complement strand
ATTTTACTCCTTTTTGTAATTTCACTGTCAAAAATCCTTTACAAAAAATTTTAACATTCAAAAAATAAAAAAAACAATAAATAAATTTACTTTATTTTTTTTAAAAAGGTAGAAATAACAATAATTTTAGTAACCAAAATAAATTAAAAAAAGTTCATTTTGGAGATTTTTTTGCTGGAATTGGTGGATTTCATTATGCTTTTAATAATGTTATTGAAAAAAATTTTAAAAATAAAATTGAATCACATTGCATTTATGTTTCAGAAATTGACAGATTTGCAAAGGAAATTTATAGCAAAAATTTTGATTTTAGTGTGTCCAAAATATTTGACATTTATGATTTTCAAGAAAGTAAAAAAGAAAAATTAGATGTTATTTTTTGTGGTTTTCCGTGTCAATCATTTTCTTCTGCAGGGAATAAAAAAGGATTTGAAGATGAAACACGAGGAACTTTAATATTTAAAATGATTGAAATAGTTAAAAAAACCAAACCAAAAATAGTTTTGTTAGAAAATGTAAAACATCTTGTAAACCATAATAATAAAAAAACTTTTAATACAATTATTGAAAAATTTAAAAAGTTGAACTACATAACAACAAAAAAACCTCTTATTTTAAATCCTTTCAAAGATTTTAATATGCATCAAAATAGAGAAAGGGTTTTTATTCCTTTAGTTTCTAGTGAAATAGAAAGAAAATTAAAATTTTTAGAAGAAGATATAACAGTTTTAAAAAGTGACTATAATTTTGTTTTTTCAAAAGATGAAAATCCTAATAAAAAATTGTATGTAAAAAAATCTGATGAACTACTAAAAGCACTAACAGCTTGAAAAGAATTTGTTGAACACTTTAAGAAATTAAATAAAAAAATTCCTGTAATTTGATTAGATGAAATGTGTAGAAAAAATTATGTTTCAAATTCAAATTGTCAAAATAAAGATTGATACAAAAACTATATTAAAGCAATGAAAAATTTTTATAAAGAAAATAAAAATTACATTGATAAGTGAATTAAAAAATTCAAACCATTTGAATGGAAGTTAAGAAGAAATAGAAAGTTAGAATGACAAGCTGGAGATACCGATTTTGATGAAGCTTATTTACAACCAAGACAGTCTGGTTTGAGGTTTAGAAAAAATCTCTGCTTTCCAACACTTGTAGCTACTGTTCAAGTTCCTTTATTAAAAGATGAAAAAGGATGAAGATTGTTATCAACAAAAGAAGTTAGTAGATTACAAAGTTTTCCTGAAAACCATCAAATTTGTGAAAATGATTTTCAAGCTTATAAACAATATGGAAATTCAATTAATGTAAAAGTTGCAGAATGAGTTATTGATGCTTATTTAAAAAAATATTTGGAGGTTTTATAAGATGGGAAATAAGTACATAAATTTTTATAATGATAACTATTTATATTCTGAACAAAAAAGTATGCCTGATTCAGAAAAGTATTTAACTATTCCTGTTTATTATTATGATAGACATATTTTTCCACAGAGACATGTAATTAATTTACAAAAGAAAGAAAAAAACTTTTTTGTTTACTATTTAGATATTAGATCATCTGGAATTTTAGATAATTATAAAAAAAGAATTCAAGTAGTTCCAAATAATAATCAAAT
>JAIDMU010000219.1 GCA_029050415.1 Malacoplasma sp. | reverse complement strand
TAAAATTATTTTTATTTTCAGAATCAATTGAATTTAAGTTTTGTTTATTAACATCAGGTTTTTTAATAGAAATTTTTGCTTCTTTTTTTAAATCTCTTTTTGTATTCAAATTAATAATTCTTTTTTCTGTTTTAAATGAATTTTTATTTTTATTCATAGTTTTCTCCAACAAAAATTAATAATTTAAATAAAGGTGGTTTTTATTATTTTAATAATAAAAATTTAAAAAATAAAAAAACATGGTATTTAGCCATGTTAAATAATTAAATTCCATATTTTTGCATTAAATGTTTTGAAAGTTCAGGATATTTTTTCATTAATTTTTTAATATGCAAAGCTAAATCTTTTTTTAAATTTTTTCTTGAAACCCAGCAACCATCAACTCTTTTGTTAAAAATAATTAACAAAATAAAACCCAAAACAAACAAACCAACTAAAACTGCTCCAATACTTAATAAAATTTTTGAAACTAAATCATAATAAGATCACAATGGACTACTATCATCATTATTGTTTGCTAATCAATTATTTACACTAGTTAAAGTTGTAGTAATTGTTCCATTTGGACCAATCAAATCTTCTACACTATTAAATGAATCACGATTTGGAATTTCAATCCCTTGTAAAGAACTTATCATTTGTTCAACTTGTTTAGATATGTTTTCAATTTCTTGATTTGTCCCACTTTGTGTTCCTGATGACTCAGTTCCAGAACTTGAAGAAGTTTTATTAATTTCATCTAATTTTGCTTTTAAGTTTTTAAAATTTTCAATTGTTTTTTGGATTTGTGTATTTGCACTCTCAGCAGATGTGAAAGCACTATCAATACTATTGTTAGCATTTGTTAAATTGTTTTCAGCATTTTTAACAATATCAGCAATATTGCTAACTTGCTGTTTAATAAAACTTTTTTGGTCAATAGCATAAGCTCCACCACCTAACAAACCAGCACAAAACAATGCTCCAATTCCATAAATTGGTCATAATCCTAAATTTTTAATAATTAAACCTATTCTTAATTTCATAATTATGCCCCTTTCCCAAGATATTTTTTAACACCTGGATATTTTTTTAGAATTTTTTCAACATGTTCAATAACTTCTTTTCTTTTTCTGAATCTATTAATTAATTTACCATCTGCTCTTTTATATAGAATTAAAGATAAAATAGCTCCAAATACAGCCAATCCTAATAAAGTACCACCAACAGCTAATAAAACTGTTGTAGCAGTATCATAAGTTTGATTAACTTTATCTTCATTTCATGATGCTAAAAAATCATTAACTGGATTAATGTATGAATAAGCTTGGTCAAATAAAGTTATTAATTTATTTTTTATTTCATTTAAATCACCATCTTGTTCAGTTATTTTTATAATTTCATTAATAATTCCATAAACTGAATCAGTTGTATTATCTTCAGGACTACCAATAAGTTTTATTAAATTTTCAATTTGAGTTACTGATTCTTGTAAAGCCTTTTTTCTATTAGAATCACTTTCTTTTTGAGCAAGTTCATTTAATTTAGTAACCATTTCATTTAATTTAGTTATTTGATCATCTAAAGTTGTTTTAGTTGAATCTATAAAAGTTTTTACTTTAGAAATAATTTCATTTACAGAAGAGTTTGG
Source organism: Malacoplasma sp. (assembly GCA_029050415.1). GTDB lineage: Bacteria > Bacillota_I > Bacilli_A > Mycoplasmatales > Mycoplasmoidaceae > Malacoplasma. Next base: position 280 of record JAIDMU010000219.1, on the reverse strand, counting down.
ATCATCTAACATAGTTTTAAATTCATTTAACTTTTCATCAATGTTAGTTAAAGTATTTGATGAACTTTGAATAGTAGTGTTAATAAAACTTTTAGCTTCATTAGACTTGTATGTCCCAACTGCTCCAAATGCCAAACAAATGATTGCAGCTATTGCTCCAAAAATAAAAAAGAAAAATTTACTAATTTTTAAAAATATTTTTGAAAATGTTTTCATACAATAAAACCTCCTTAATTATCTAAATTTGTGGACTTAATATATTAATAATATAGCAAAATAT
>JAIDMU010000218.1 GCA_029050415.1 Malacoplasma sp. | reverse complement strand
GTATATAGATTTTGATATTAAAAATTTAAACAATTCAATATCAAATCAAAATGATTGAAACAATTTTGTAGATGAAAATTCTTTAAATCTAAATTCTTTAAAAAAATTATATTTAGATATTAGAAACAACACAAACTCTTTATATGATGTTTCATTTACTAAAAATTATCAAGAATTAGATAAATTTTATTCTTTGCTCAAAGTGGAGCAAGTTTCTTGATTTGATATGAGTTGGTTAATGACAACATTATTTATATTAATACCAATTATTACAATACCTTTTACTGGAAAAAGTTTTATTAAAAAGAATATTAAATAAATTTACTTATATAAAAAAAGGAGAAATATGAAAGCTTTAAGTAAAAAAATAAAAGTAATTTTAACTGCAAGTTTAGCTTCAGTTGTTGGTGTTACTTCTATAGTTACACCAATTGCTATTAATTATTCATCGCAAGCATCCATTAATGATAAAAATTCACAGTACTCATTTAATGGTGAAAACTATGATAGTTTTGATGATGTAATGAAGTATGTTGATGGAAATACTACACAAAAAGAAGTATTGACTTCAACATCACATATGTGATCAATGAATACTAATGGTACTAATAATTTTTATTATTCACCTAATCAGTTAACAGAAGAAGCTTTTAAAAATATCAAAGTATATGACGGATATACATCAATGAAATATAATGATATTTTAGCTTCTAAAGGTGCTTTGAATGAAATAAGTAAAAAAACAATTAGTAAAATGGATTTACAACCAGTTGGTAGTAGTGGACCAACTGATACGATAAAAGTTTATCAAGGTAAAAATGATTCTATTTTTACTGATGAAAACCAAGCTAAAAAAACTTTTTATTCAATCCATGATGGATATAACTTTGATGGAATCTATTTTAGAAACAAAACAGATTTAAGACAATATTTAGATCAAACTAATAGAAGTAGTAAAAAATCATCAGAATATTTTACTATTAAAAATATTAATAATTCTGATGATGTATCTTTACCAATTAGTGCTTCATCTATTAGTCAATTAGATTTTAATGACAATAAATATTTAGAAAATGAAGATTATGTAAAGATTAGAAACTTTGTTCAAAATAGTGCAACTTCTTATATTAGTTTGAACAACAATGGTAAATATAAGTATTTTGATTTAAATGATAATAATATTTTATCTGAAGTAATACCTTATATAAGTGCAGAAGATATAGGTTATACAAAAGTATATTCTTCTGGTAATCGAGCAACTTATATAGTTGATGTAAGTAAAGATGATTCACATGGAATTAGTGGACCTTATTTCTACTCTGGTGGAGGAAACATCTTGTCTTCAAATGATAAAGATCAGTGAGCTAAATTTGAGACTGTTGATGATTCAACAAACGCTTCTCCAATAAATGAAATTGTTTCTGGATTTACTGATATTTTATTAAATGAATCTGCAGCTATAACAGAAGAATCTCCTTATTATTTAGATTCTGATAGAATGCTTTTCTATTTTTATGAAACTGGAGAACTATCAAATCCTTTATCTGGAGTTTCACTAAATAAGCAATGATATGATTTAATAACACTAATTAAAAATAAGTATCAAAATCTTTATGAAAGAGTTTTGAGTACTTATAATGCTATAAAAGAAACTAAAAAATTTAATGGTTTTTATAAACTACCAATTTTATTCACTTTATTAGTTCAAGGTTTAATGAGAGAACTTGCATATAATAATGAAATTATGATGGTAAGAAATTTTTTTACAAATCTTTGTTTAAAAATGGATAGAACATTGAATTATTTTAATAATTTAACTTTAAGTACCAATTTTGACATTTTAGAAAACTTACTTACTGGAAAAGATAAATTTAGTTTTGTAAATTTTTTTAAGTTCAATAACCCAAATTATGACTTAAATTCAGATATTAATGCTTTTTTAAGCAATATGATTCAATATTACCCAAATTTAATTTTGTTTATTACTATAGCAAATGTTGCTATAGGTAATAGCACTATAGGAATTGATGTCATTGACCCTTTTATTAATACACTAAAAAATAATATAAAATTATTTGGTTTAACAATTGATGATAAGGTTTGAAATAATAAAGCTTTAACTTTTATTTGTAATTTATTTAGCACATGTAGTGCTGACTACATCTATGAGATATTAAAACCTTATAATCAAAACTTGCAAACTGAAGATATTATTGATTCACTTTTGGGAACACTGAAATCTAGTGCATTAAATTATTATTTAGGATCTGACACATTAAATAGTTTGTTGAGAGAAGATTACAGTCAAATTATTTATCCAACAAAACAAGTGCATCAATTTTTTATAAGATTTAAGAATACTTGATTTTATGAATATTTAATAAATTTACCTAATATAACTCTTAAAGAAATATGAAAATCTTATGTTTTTGACAAAATGATTGGTAATAATTTAAATCCTAAAACTATAGAAGGATATGTAGAAAATAATTTAGATTTTTTAACTAATTTGGAAAAGTATTTAAAAAGTACTGTTAAAACTTATAGCAATGATTTTATAGAACTAACTAATTTGTTTTATAAGAACTATTCAAAGAATAGTGTTGCTATTGTACAATCTTCATACAAAAAAATTAATGAAATTAATAGCAAAACCGAAAGTGTGAATAATAAGGATGCTGCAAAAGTCATTATAGAATCTGTTTCTAAAACTCTTGATACATTTGAGTGATTTATAAACTTTTTTGACTCTAAGCATTTTGGAAAAGCTTTAGATGAACTTATGAAAGTTAATTTTGATTATTCTTCTATTACTGATATAGTTGATAATCTTTTGGAAAAATCTGATATTTTAGGTAAATTTACAAAAATTATTGGTGCTGCAAATTTAGCTCTCTCAGCTCTTTCGTTTCTTTTAGATTTGTTTTTACCAGAAACAAAAAACTATTCTTATCAATTTAAAACAAATGATGGGACTACATTCACTTGAAATGGAGGGCAAAAAACAACATCTTTTATGGGGATGATAACAATTAATGAAAAAACAATTGAAGAAATGAAATTCATCAAGCCTATCCTTATTCAAGATGCTAATAATGAAGAATATATTTATTCAAATGGAAAAAAATATATAGATAGATCTGATTTAGTTAAAGATGCTGCTGAAATATTTATAGAAAATGAATCATATACTTTTATGAATGAAAATGTTAAAAAAGTATATTCATTAGCTAATTTAGAAAATATCGGCAAAGAGAGTGAATATAGTGCAAATTCTATTGATGAATTAACTATGAATATAATCAATAGTTTAAAAACATCAATCAAAAACAATACTTTAAGTGATAACTATTATTACAATAGTTATACATATAAATATGCAAATGGATATTCTTCAGATTTAGATGCAATTATTAGAGATAATGTTGATTCTATTTTAAATGATATTCAACCTGTAAAAATTGTTATGTTGCCAAATATTGATCAACAAACAAAAACTCCTATTTTTGATGAATTAAAATATAAAGAATCTAAAAATGATGGATCAACAAACAATTTTGTCCTTCCAGGAAAAGTTTGAAATTCATTAGATAATGAAGCATTTGTTGATCAATCTTATTTAAATAACAATTATGTTATAGTTAATCCTAATGTTTTAGTTGATGTATCACAAAAAAGTGATAATGTTTCTACTATGACTGGAGTAGAAGCTGAAGGTTTAGTAGATCAAAAAGCACTTAGCAGTTTTAGTGTGGATTCTAAAACTGTTACCATCCAAGACTACATTAATGCTACTAACTTTTCAAAATTAACTAATACTTATGATAAGTATCAAGTTTATGAAGTTAGTGATTCAATAAATGGAACTTTATATTTTTTAAGTCAAGAAGATGCACTAAATTATTATTTCAAAACTAATAATATGAAACTTCATGAATTAACACCAACTAAATATGTTTATGTTTTTGATAACAAAGAATTTGATTCAAAAAATGAATTATATGCTTATGTAAAAGAAAGAATTGTGGAGATAAAATAATATGAAAAAAATGAATAAGAAAAAACTATTTACTATTCTTGGATTAACAGCTTTAGGATTAAGTTCAGTTTCAGTTGCTATTCCATTAGTTGTTAATAACAATCAATCAGTTGTTAATTCAGATGCTAATTCTGAATCAAATTACAAAGCTAATGAAAATAATTTATATAATGGTGCAATTGAATTTGATGGTAAAGCATATAAATCAGTAGATGATGCAGCATACAATTATTTAAATAACAATCCTATTACTCAAAAAAAGTATATTGGAGATTTAAGTACAGCATATGCAAATAGAGATTTGCATACAATTGATTTAAATGCAGGTTTAATTAGAGAATATGATGTTTCTAAAATTTCTAAAGCATATAATGATGAATCATCTGCAAATGGATTTACAGATTCATATGAAGAAGCATTAAAAAGTAATTTACCTATTTATCAAAGAATTCAAAGATATGATGATTATTCTGGGAATAATTTAAATAATCTTCCAACTGACTTTTCAGTTGCACAAGATAATTTAAAAAGAAATTTAGCTACACCACATTCATTGCCTTATTATGAAGTTACAAAGCTAAGTGGTGAAAAAGTAAAAATTAATCCACTAAATGAAAAAGACATTAATCGTTTAAAAGATATAGCATTAGAAAATGCTAAAAACAGTGCAAATCATTTTGCTATTGAAGATTATTTTTCAAATGATGGTAAGACTTATAGAAACATTAAAAATTTTAATGACTATGGAATAAAGAATAATAAAAATAATGATGTTCCCAATAATTTTAAAGATTTTTTAGCAAAAACTTTAAAAACTGATGTATTTGATTTTTTAAAACAAATTAAAATAAGTCCATCAATTAGTACTCATACAGATTATGATAAATCTAAAGGTGATTGAGAAAAATTTAGTGACCATATTTCTTTTAATAATAATTATTCTTTTTATATTGAAAATAATACAAAAGAATCAGGTAAACAAAAGAAAGTAAAAGATACTAATGGAAAATTTATAAACAAAATATTTGGAGAAAAATTAGATCTTTTTAGTGAAAAAAATAATAGTTTAGTTTTGTCTGATAATGCTAAACAAATAGATGATATTTACAAAGGATTTTCTAGTAGAAAAGATTTAAATGAAAATTTTGATTTTGAAGATAATAGAAACAATACAGAAAACAAACCTGGTTTAATATGGCATGCTGGATCAGATTTAACATTGAAAAATAACAAAAAAAGTAAATTTTATGAAGCTTTATATACTTTTTTTGGTAAAAACTCAAAAAATTTTAATTTTGAGTTAAAAATAGATACAGGTATAAGCTTTTGAAAAAATGATCCATCATTAATTGACAATGATTACACTTTTTATAGAATTTTAGAAGAACCTGCAGACACAAAATTTAATCGATGAATGGTTTCAACTGGAAGAAATTCTGTGTCTGAAGATGGAAGAGACTTTTCAGATTGAACTATATATGATACATATTCAAGACAAGTATATTTTAAATTTCAAAATATTCTATATTTTGAAACTTCTGATAGTAGTAAGAAAATAGAATCTAATAATCAATTAATAGATTATTTTAATGAGCATATGGGTATTAACAATAATGGTTCAATCAACAAAAATAATGAAGTTTATAAAAAAATTATGCAAAAATTTTTAATTAATTATTTTGGAGTAAATGAATCATATAAAATTGATAGTTTAAAAAAATTATCAGAATATAATGATGTAATTAAATTATTTGAAAATGGTTATAAAGAAATAGTTAAAAATTTGAAGTATAAGATATTTAGT
>JAIDMU010000217.1 GCA_029050415.1 Malacoplasma sp. | reverse complement strand
GATTTATTAAATCAAGAAGAAAAAAAATTATTTTTAGACTCAATAGAAAAAATTAGTAAAAATGTAATTATTCATAAAGAAACTTATCCAGTTGATTTATTACAATTAATTCCTGTTGTTTATGAAATTTTAAGTTATTCAGAAGCTGTAAGTTGCTATCAAAATATTACTGGTGTTCCTTTTGGTAAAAAGGGTAAAGGCAGAACTTTTGAAGAAAAAATTATTGATACTAGAACAAAAAATTTTGGTAAAGAATTAAAAAGAAGATTTGTTTTAGGTTCTTATGTAACTTTAAAAGAAAATGAAGATATATTGTTAAAATGCAAAAAAATAAGAAGATTAATTGTAGAAAAAACTAATGATATCTTTAAAAAATATGATTTTATTATTATGCCAGGAGCTGGATCAATTGCCCCTAAAGTAAAAGATGTAAAAGAAAATAAATTCAAAAGTACAGCAGCAGATAATTATTTACAGATTGCTAATTTTGGAGGTTTTCCTTCTTTCACGATCCCAATGGGAAAAATCCAAAATATGCCTATTGGAATTAACATTATGGGAAAAATTAATTCAGATGCACAATTAGTTGCATTTACTAATATGATTGATAAATTAATTAAGGGTGAAAAATAATGAAAAATAATTTTGAAACAGTAATTGGAATAGAAGTTCATGTTGTTTTAAACTCAAAATCAAAAATGTTTTCTTCTTCTAAAAGTTCCCATAATGATAAAGAAAATACAAACATTTCTCCCATTGATTTAGGACATCCAGGAATTATGCCTGCACCTAACAAAAAATGTGTGGAAAAAGCAATAGTTTTAGCAAAAGCATTAAATATGACAATAGATAAAAATATATCTTTTGATAGAAAAAATTATTTTTTCCAAGATTTACCAAAAGGATTTCAAATTACTCAACAATTTCACCCAATTGGTAAAAATGGAAAAATTAAAATTAATGAAAATCATTTTATTGATGTTGAAAGAATACATTTAGAAGAAGATACAGCCAAACAATTTAAAGAAGAGAATAATAAAATCTTATTAGACTATAACAGATCAGGAATGCCTTTAATTGAAATTGTTACAAAGCCTTGTATTAAATCTGCTCATGAAGCTGGGCTATTTTTAAAACAGTTAAGAAGAATTTTAACTTTTAATCAAATTTCTGATGCAAAAATGGAAGAAGGTTCTTTAAGAGTTGATGTTAACATTTCAGTTAATTTAATTGGTTCTAAAGAATTTGGTACAAGAGTAGAAATTAAAAATATTAATTCAATTACTAATGTAGAAAAAGCAATTGAATATGAAGCAAATTGTCAAATTCAACAAATATTAAAACAAGAACCAGTTTTATTAGCTACTAAAAGATTTGATGATAAAACTTTTTCAACTGAGTTTATGAGATTAAAAACTACTAATGTTGATTATCATTACATGGTAGAACCAAATATTTTAGTTAGAAATATAAATGATCAGTTTATTGAACAAACAATTAAAAATAATTTTGTTGATATAAACAAAATAGAAAATAGTTTAAAAGAAAATAATG
>JAIDMU010000216.1 GCA_029050415.1 Malacoplasma sp. | reverse complement strand
GGATTTGAACCCACAACACGCAGATTTGGAGTCTGCTGTTCTACCAATTGAACTATGCCCCTATTATTTAAAATGTTTAGTTTATTTTACTTTAATAAAATTTTATTGATAATTTTTTTACTTATTGGGGAAATTATTTATTAACAATTAATAAAAAATACTTTTATTTGATAAAACTAATTTATGTGATTACTTCATAATTTAAATTTAAGTTAGGTTAATAATAATATGTCAAATAAAAAAACTTGTATAATTGTAGATTCTTGTAGTGGAATAAAAAATAACGAAATTAAAGATGTATACTGCTTACCATTAACTATTATAGAAAATGATGATGGACAAGAAAAAATATATGCTGATTTAATTGAAATTAATATAGTTGATGTTATTAAAAAAATAAGTAATAAAAAAGATTTAAAAACCTCACAAACATCAATGGGGGAAATGTTAGATATTTTTGAAAAGTTAACTCCAAAATATGAAAGAATTTTTGTAGTTCCAATTAGTAGTGGATTATCTGGATCATATGAAACTTGAAATATTGCTAAAGAAGAATTTGAAAACAATGAAATTCACATAGTGAATTCAAAAGACTTAGGTCCAGGAAATAAAGCTGTAGTTAAGCTAATAACAGAAATGATTAGTCAAAACAAAAGCTCAGAAGAAATTTTAAAAAAAGTAGAAGAAAGAAAAAAGAAAAGATTAGGCTGCTTAGTAGTAACTGATTTAGAACAATTAAAAAAAGGTGGAAGAATTAATGCTTTTAAAGCATTAATTGCTAAAACTTTAAAATTTAATATCATTATTACTTTTGATGGATCACTAGATTTTTATGATAAAGATAGATCTGTTGAAAAAGCAATAGATAAAAGTTTAGAAAAAATTAATAAAGAAATTAACTATTTATCTAAAGGTATAAAAAATGCATTTTTTTATACGTCATTCCTAGATGAAAATAAAAATGCAGAAATTAAAAAAATAGTTGATGAAAAATTAAAAATTAAAACTGAACAATCATACATCCCTTCAGTTATAACAGTTCACACTGGTCCTAATGCTTTTGCAATTTATATTGAAACAAATTAAAGAAAAAAAACCACTTTGAATTATCAAAGTGGTTTTTTAAAATTTTTAATGGTGGAGGCAATGGGATTCAAACCCACGACCTCTTGATTGCAAGTCAAGTGCTCTATCAACTGAGCTATGCCCCCATGGTGGAAGTAAATGGGCTCGAACCATCGACCTCACCCTTATCAGGGGTGTGCTCTAACCAACTGAGCTATACTTCCTTAAAAGTTACAACTTAATAATTATAATATATTTTTAAAATTAAAAAATAATAAAAATCTAAATTTTACTATTATTTGTTGTTCATTTGCATATAAATAAACTAAAAGTAATCCCTGGTTTTTATACATAAAAGTTTCAATTTTTATTTGCTAAAAAATTTATTACTGTTCCTGTTCATAAGTTTCAATGATGCAAAAAATCATTTATTCAAAAATATCTAAAAAATTTTATTAACGAAATAAAAAAATTAAAACCTTGAAAAATATTTTTTAAATCTTAAAAAATAAATTATTTAAATAAATTCTATGCAGTTTTTTAGATTTTTTTACCTATCTTATATGAGTAAAATAAAAAATATTAGTTATTCTATTAACACTTAAAATAGTTTTTAATTTTACTTACTCATAAGATTTTTGCTAAAATGAAAGGAGTTAATTATGAGCAATTCATTTAATGGTAAAATTTCAGAAAAAGAATTCATTAATGAAATTAAGGGCTGTAAAACAATTGATTTAAAAGACTTTAAAAAAGAAGTTATTAGTGAAAAAGTTGATAAACAAACTGGAGTTTATACAACAATTTTAAAAATTGATGGATATTTTAATATAACTATGAAAAAAGCAATTAGACCAACAAAAGATAAAGATTCAATATTGGAATTAATTTTGCAAGAATTAAAAGAAATTAAAACATTTCTCTTATAGAAATCTCCGAGACAA
>JAIDMU010000215.1 GCA_029050415.1 Malacoplasma sp. | reverse complement strand
TATAGTGATTGGAAATCACAAAGAGAAAACATAAAAAATTTAATTATTGAATATTTTTTAATTAATCTTGAGTTTTTAAATTAGTTTGTAAGTTAAATTTTCATGTAAGTTTGCTATTTAATTTTTTTTATTTAACTAATAGATAAATAAATGAATAAAATAAATAATAAGTTAAATAAATTTATTGTTTAATAAAGGATTTATATGAACATTGCTTGAATAGGTACAGGAATAATGGGGAAAAAAATGCTAAATCGTTTAGCAAAACAAGGACACATTATTCATGCTTTTAATAGAACATATGAAAAAATGGATGATTTAACACACCCAAATATTTTTAAATTTAAGTCAATTAAAAATGCAATTGAAAATACACATTTAATTATGACAATGGTTGGTTATCCAGAAGATGTTGAAAAAGTTTATTTAGATGAAGAATATGGAATCTTAAATTTTGCAAATCCATCTCAAATTTGCATTGATTTTACAACTTCTTCTCCTAGTTTAGCTATAAAAATTGCAAATAATGATAAAAATATTGTTGTTTTAGATGCACCTGTTACAGGTGGCGATATTGGAGCATTAAATGGAACTTTATCAATATTAGTTGGTGGAAATGAACAAGCTTTTAAAAAAGTTGAAGATATTTTAAAAATTTTAGGAACACAAATTAATTATTTTGGAAAATCAGGTAATGGTCAACATGCAAAACTTTTTAATCAAATTTTAGTAGCAGTAAATACATATGCATCTGCTGAAGTTTTAAATTACTGTCATAAAAATGGTGTTGAAATGGATACTGCAAAAAAAGTTTTTAACTTATCAATTGGTAATAATTGGCAATTAATTAATAACGGAAACAAAATGTTAGATAATGACTTATCACCTGGATTTTATATTAAGCACTTTATCAAAGATTTGAAATTAGTGAAAGAAAATGAAAAAAATTTCCTTTATGCTACTAATGAAATTTTAAAAGTTTATCAAGATTTTGTTTTTAAGAATAATTATTTAAATAATTTTGGAACTCAAGCAATTTATGAGTTATTAAAAAATGGAAAGGAAGAATAGTATGAATATAGGATGACTTTCTTTTGATAATAGTTTAAATGATTTGCTTAATAATTTAGTATTTGCAAAACACAAAGTTTTTTATTTAAAAACTAAAAATAATAATTTATTTTTTGAAGAAAAAGAAAATTTGCATAAAGTTGAAACAATCAGTGAACTAATTTTAAAATCTGATGTTTTATTTACTTATTTTAAAAATGTTAATGATTTGTATAGATATTATACATATCCAAATGGAATTTTTGATTTAGCTAAAAAAAATAACAAAAAAATAATTTGTGTTGACTTATCACTTTCATCAGCCAATTTAGTAAAAAAAGTTATTTCTAAAAATTCAATGGTTTATTTTTTAGAAGCGCCAATTATTTTTTCTGAAGATCCAAATAAAAAAAATACGAGAATTATGCCAGTTAGTGGAAGAAAATACATATATGATAAAATTTCTTCACTTTTAGCAGATTTAGGTATTGAACACTATTATGCTGGTGGTTTTGGATCAGCACAAGTTATAAGTAGTGCAAACAATATTTTAAAATCTGCAGTTGCTTTAGGTATGTTTGAAGCTATTTCATATGCAATTGGGAATAATTTAGATTTAAAACTTCTTTTTGATGCTGTTAAAAATGGAGCTGGTGGTAGTAACTTATTAGTTGATTTTTTTGATTTTTATAAAAAAGATAAATTTAATTCTTTAAATAATAATTTCACTGGTGCAGCTAATCAAATTGAAATTGCTTTAGGTGATAATAAAAAAAATAAAGAAGAATTTTTACTTACTAAAATTGTTAATGGAATTTTAAAGAAAGAAGAAAATAAGTCAATTGATATTGATTTAAATTTATTTTCAAAATTTTATAATGTAGATATTGATATAGAAAAATTAAAAAATGTTGGAAACAAAATTGATAGTTATGCAAACTCTAATCAAGTTGAATATGAAAAAAATATTAATATAAAGTTTGAACAAGAACTTAAAAATAACCAATTTGATGCACAATTTTTAGTAGATGATGAAAAAGATTTTTTTGAAAATAAAAATAATGAAAAAACAATAAATAGTTCTACTGAAGAAAAAACAAAAATAAAATCATTAACTGAAAATGATAATTTAAGTGAAATTAATAACTTAAATAATAAATCTAATTCTGATGAGGAATTTACTACAGATTTTTATTCACAAAACTTTTTTAATTTAGAAAATGACAATAATTCAAATTTTGTTTCTAATCAAAACCAAGAAAAAGAATTTTATGAATCACCTTCATCTTTAAAAGAGGAGAAACTTACTGATGAATTAAAAAATCACTTTACTGATAAGGTTGATGAAGAAATTGGTTCATTATTATCAAAAGAAAACAATTTGGTTGAATCTCCTTTACCAATAAAAAAAGAAGAAAATAAAGATGTTATAGAAAAATTGTTTTTAGAAGAAACTCAAAATTTATTTTCTAAAACTGATAAAACTGAAAACAAAGAAAAAGATGATAGTATTTCTTTTGGTATTGAAGAAGAAAGATGAACTTTTGACAATTATTTAGAAGATGAAAAAAATTTATCTAAATCTAAAATTTTAGTTTTTGATTTAGATGGAACCTTATTAAACAGCAATCATAAAGTTAATCCAGAAAATATCAAAGCTTTGCATTCTGCTAGTGAGAAGGGTAATAAAGTAATAATTGCAACAGGTAGATGCTATGATCAAATCACTGAAACTGTTAATGCAATTGGGAATGTTGTAGATTATGCAATTATTAATAATGGTGCATTAATTTATGATAATAATAAAAATTTTATTATTCAAAATGCTAATCCACTTTCAACAGATATGAGATCATTTTTTGTAAGAACTGCATTTGACAATAAAATTTCTTTTTTAGCATATTCTGAATTAGATTTGTATGCTTTTATATTTCCAAAAGATTTTCAAAAATTCAGTATTTATGTAAATGAAAACACAGTTGATCTTTCAAACCTTTCTAAACAAGATTTAGAAACATATCTAAACAGTTCTGAAATTAATATTTACAATTTTAGTGCTTATCATGAAGAAATGTCAGAAAGTGATTGAATAGAAATGTTTAAATCATTTAAAAATAAAAATAAATGTAATATAACAAGTGCTTTAAAAGGTTATATTGATATTTATAGTCCAACATCAAAATATTTTGGATATTTAAAACTAAAAGAAATAATTAATTGCCAAGATGATGATGTTTACTTTTTTGGTGATTCAAATAATGATTATGACTTATTATCTTATTTACCAAACTCAATAGCAATGGGAAATGCAAACAACAGAGTAAAAGATGCTGCTAAATATGTAATTGATAATAATGATTCAAATGCAATAAGCGAATTCTTAAAAAACAATAATTTAGCTTAGTTAAATAGTTAAAATATTTTTATTATTTTTTTAAAGTTCAAACTTAAAATTTAAAAACTAGGTTTGGACTTTTTTAAAATAATCATAAATTTAAACTTTATTAATTTTGCTGGTTAAATATTGACTTATCAAAAAACTGATATATCATAAAAAGCAGAAGCAAGGAAAAGTAAAAATAATGTGTAAGGATTTATTCACATTTTCTTTTTTTCTCTTTCTTGTTTAAAAGTGATTATATTTTTTTAAAAATAGGGAAAGGATTTTTTGCATTTAATAAAATGTAAAAAAGAGTTTATTATGATTAATAAAAGAAAAATTATGTGATCTCTTGTTGGTGGTTCTGCAGCAGTTGCAACAGGACTTAGTGTTGGTATTCCAGTTAATACAATTAACCAACAATCTTCTTCTAATGTTGCTTTTTCGTTGTTGGAGACAAAAGCTCCAAATAGTGATGAATTTTCATATCAAATTGTTGCAAACAATCAATCAGATTTAAATGTTAAATTAGTTGAACTTTTTGAAGGAAAAGATTTATTGAAAGATTTTAATGAATGATTCAAAAATAGTTCACAATATAGTAATGTTTCAGTTTTATATAATGTGAATTCAGCAAACTTTGATAACAGTTCTTTTGAAATTAATTTAACACCAATTGAAAATGCAAATTGAGCAGATGGAAGCAGTGAAACTAAAACTATTCCTGTTTCTTTAACAAATTTAGTTAAAAATAATCAATCATCAGGTGATGATAAATCTCAAGACGATTATGCACTTATTCCAACTAACCCAAAATATGGAGAAACTATTGAAGTAATTGATTTTGATGCTTTTGAGTCTTGATTAAAAGCTTATTTTGATAGTAGTAAATTATCTGGATTTAAAAATGTTAGTATAATTTACAAAAAAGATTCATCAAATTATGATACAAAAACCTTTACTATAGTTGTTACCCCATTAAGTGGTTTTACTTGAAGTGATGGTACTACAGTTTCTAAAGAAGTAGTAGTTAGTGTTGATTTAGTTCAACCTAAACCTCCAGTTATTAATAATGATGCATCAATCCCATCTAACACATCTTATTCAGAAAAAATTGAAGCATCTAATGATAAGGATTTTAATGATTATTTAGTTAAAAATTTTAAATCAGAAAAATTAAGTGGAACTTTTACTAATGTTGTTGTTAGCTATGTGAGTAATAGTGCAAATTTTAGTACAAAAACTTTTAAAGTTAATACTGTTCCAAAAGATGGTCATGCTTGAACTGATGGCACAACTACAATAAAAACACTAACAGTTAGTTCTGATGTAACTGCTCCAACTATTATTGCTAGATTTCCACAAGCTTGAACAATTAATGGAATTGGAAAATCTTCATATTATAGTAATTATAGTGTTGATGAATTAGGTAGATTAGCTTTTAAAGATTTATCAGCTTCTTATCCAAATTTATTATATTATGGTGTTAACGATAATGAATCAAAAGGGAAAATAAATATTAATGGTAATTCAAGTGTTATTTATTTCCAAGTTATTTTAGGTGTTAATGATCCAGAAGCAGTTAAAAAACAAAATTCATTTGAAAATTTCTTTGGTTTTATTAATGGTGGAACTGTTAAATATGAAGCTCAAACTGAAAGTGTAAAAATTTATATGTTTATTAATGATAATATTGGTGTAAATGGTTATTTAACAGAAAATTGATTGGCAAACACGCCTGTTAATGATGCTAATGGATTGCCAGGACAGTGAGTTTCAAATTATGTTTTTAATACAAGTGATGCAAAAACAGCTATGCCTTCAATAGATGAAATACTTGCAGATTTAAAAACTACTTATGATAACTGAAATGTTTCAATTAGTGATTTAAAATCAGTTAATGGTAATTATGGTCCTTGAACATATAAAGTAAGATTTACTTCAAATGACAATAGTATTGTTAAAGATATTACTGGATATACATTTACAAGATCATAAAATTATTTTTAAACAAAAGATTCATGTTCAACATGAATCTTTTTATTATTTTTATTATATGATTTTTATTTATTTTTATTTTTTTGAATTATTATCATACTGTGTTTAAGGAGGAAATTCAAATGAGTAAAATATATGAAATTACAGGTATTGCAAAAAGTGGGAGAAGTGGTACTGTAACTACTAATGATAAATCTTTAACTTTACAATTAGGTTCACCAAATACTGGTGCAAATTTATATAATCCAGAACAATTATTTGCATGTGGGTATGCTTCTTGTTTTTCGCAAGCAATGTTTGCAGTAACTAAAAACAATAATTTAGATATTAAAGAAGCTCCAATTGAAGTTACTGTGCAATTACATTCAGATGAAGTAAAAGGATTTAACTTATATGTTGGAATCGATGCTAAACTTGATGGAATTGATATTGAAAAAGCAAAAGATATTATGAAGCAAACTCATAATATGTGTCCTTATTCTAAATTAGTTAAACCAGAAAATTTTCTATTTATAAGAATTAATGGTGTTGATATAAAATAACTAAAATTTGTTTAGTTATTTTAATTAAGTTATTCATACTACATTACTTTATTTATAAAAATATTAATTTAATAATAATTTCTATTTGTTAATTTTTATTGGTTATTAAGATTGATTAATATGTGAGATAGTAAAGGTTTAATGTTTTTGTTAAATAATTCTGTTTCAATAACAACAAAGGAAGCACTTAGAAACACAAGTACATTTGAAGTTTTATCAACTTGATGAGATACTACAATTGCTTTAAGTACTTTAGCTTCATCATTTTTGATGTCAGTTTTTGCTTGTTTTGGAATGTACTTTTTTAAGAATCATTATAAACAATTAAATGAAAAGTTTCCATTTTTAAGACCAGCAATCACTTGTGTTTTTGTAATTGCTGCTTTGTCTATTGGATGAGTTATTGAAATGTTTGGAAGAGATAGTGAAATTCAAATAACTTACTTTTCAATATCTGTTCAACCCATAATTGGTAGGTGAGCTTTTGAAAGTTTTATTCATGGATGAAATTTAACTTCTAAAGGTTTAATTTATGTTTGTTCAATTCATATAATAGGAATAGTTTTTGGAATGCTTGTATCACAATTGATTATTTTTAAAGCATCTAAAACAAGTAAAAATAAGGAATATACTATTCAAACTACTTTTGGTTATGTTCCATTAAAAACCAACTTACATTTTACTAAAAGTGTGATTGTTTGGTTAATTACAGGTGCAACTATTCCATTTACTGGATATCTTGTTTATGTAAGATCAAATAATTCTTCAATATTTTCACCTTTTGAAGCAATATTGATTACTTTGTCAATTGTTTTTGTTATGATGACAATAACTCATAAAGTTGGGTATTATGATGGAAATTTAATATTTTCACTTTGTGTTGCTTCTACAAATATTTTTATTTTAAAAAATAATAAGAAACAAGTTGCTATTAATACAGCAATTACATCATTATTAACTTTAGGATATCCACTTATATGGGGATGTGTTTATGGAGCAATTTTTACTTCATAGGTTATGAATAAAATAAAATTTATGTATCAAAAAAATATGTAAAAATAGTTTTTTTACATATTTTTTTTATTTATTTTTAATTTCATATTGGTTTTACTATTTAATTTATTTTTTAAAAATGCTTTTTTCCTATTGTAAATTACCTATC
>JAIDMU010000214.1 GCA_029050415.1 Malacoplasma sp. | reverse complement strand
AATTAATATTAATAAAATTCAGGAGGTATATAAGATGGAATTTAGTTATGAACCAACTAATGACAAAGATGTTTTAAAAAAATATGCAAGAAACTTAAATGAAGAAGTTTCAAATAATAAATTAAATAGAATTATAGGAAGAGAACAAGAAATTAGAAGGGTTATTGAAATTCTTTCTAGAAAAGAAAAGAATAATCCTGTTTTAATTGGAGAACCAGGTGTTGGTAAAACAGCTATAGTTGAAGGTTTTGTTCAAAAAATAATTTCTAAAGAAGTTCCTGAAAATTTATTAAACTGTGTAGTTTATGAAGTGAATTTATCTTCTATTATTGCAGGAGCTTCATTTCAAGGACAATTTGAAAAAAGATTAAATTCATTAATCAATGAAGCAAAAAATAATAAAGGATCAGTAATTTTATTTATTGATGAAATTCATCAATTAATGGGAATGGGTAAAGCAAGTCAGTCTTCAGGAATGGATGCTGCAAACATTTTAAAACCAATTATGGCAAGGGGTGAAATAAAAATTATTGGTGCTACAACTTCAAATGAATACCGTGAATATATTGAAAAAGATGGAGCATTAGAAAGAAGATTTCAAAAAATCTTAGTTGAAGAACCAACTCCAGAAGAAGCACTAACAATTATGAGAGGATTAAAAGAAAAATGAGAGATTTTTCATAATGTTAGAATTCAAGATAATGCATTAGTAGCAGCAGTTAAACTTTCTGAACGTTACATTTCTGATAAATATTTACCAGATAAAGCAATTGATTTAATTGATGAAGCAGCTGCAAAAATCAAAACAGAAGCCCATACTTCACCTTCTGAACAAATTAATAAAAAAATCTTTTATTTAGAAACTGAAAGAATTGCATTGCAAAAAGAGGAAGGACAAGCCCAAAAAGAAAGAATTTCTCAAATTGAAAAAGAATTAGAAAACCTTAAAAAAGAAAGAGAAAATGTTGAAGGTGAATGAAAACAACAAAAAGAACAACAAGTAAAACTGAATGATATTAAAAAGAAAATTGAAAAAAATACTTGGGATGTTGAAAGATATCAAAGTCAAGGTGAATATGAAAGTGCTTCAAAAATTTTATATTCAGTTTTACCTGAATTAAAAAAAGAACTTGAAAAAATTGAAAAAGAAATAGCATCTAACAAACAAATCTTAATTAAAGATTATGTTAGTGAAGTTGATGTTGCTGAAATTATTTCTAGAATCACAAAAATTCCTTTAAACAAAATTTTTGAAAAAGAACAAGATAAATTATTAAATTTATTTGCTAATCTTAAAAAAAGAGTTAAAGGACAAGATGAAGCTTTAAAACTAGTTTCAGATACTGTTTTAAAAAATCGAGTAGGAATAAATAACCCAAATCGTCCAATTGGATCTTTCTTATTTGTTGGTCCAACAGGAGTTGGAAAAACTGAAGTTGCAAAAGCACTTGCTGAAAATTTATTTAATACTGAAAAAGCAATTGTTAGAATCAATATGAGTGAATATATGGAAAAACACTCAGTTTCTAGATTAATTGGAGCTCCTCCAGGATATATAGGATATGAACAACCTGGTGAACTTAGTGAACAAGTCAGAAGAAAGCCATATTCAGTTGTTTTATTAGATGAAATTGAAAAAGCCCATCCAGAAATTTTAAATATCTTATTACAAATTTTAGATGAAGGTACTTTAAAAGATAACCAAGGAAGAAATATTAATTTTAAAAATACAATCATTATTATGACTTCAAATGTTGGTGCAGCATACTTAATGGATAATAAGAGTGATTTATTTGAAAGAGAATTAAAAACTACTTTTAAACCAGAGTTTTTAAATAGAATTGATGAAATTATTAGATTCAATTCAATCACTATGGAATTTGCAAAAGAAATTTCAGAAAAAATGTTAAATGACTTAGTTTTAAGATTAAAAGAAAATGGTTTTTTAATTGAATTTGATAAATCAGTTATTGATTATGTTGCTAAGAATGGATATGACAAAGAATATGGTGCTAGACCGATTAATCGATTCATTCAAAAAAACATCGAAAACTTTATTACAGAAGCTATTTTAAAAAATGAAATTGTTAAAGAAAAATCAGTTAAAATCGTGTTTAATAATCAACTAGTAGTTCAAAAGAAAAATTAATAATAAATCAAATAAAAAATACTGCAGTTAATGCAGTATTTTTTATCCTTGAGTGAAATTTGAAGTGCAACACTATATTAGCACATTTAATATCCATAATTAAATAAATTATGGATATTTTT
>JAIDMU010000213.1 GCA_029050415.1 Malacoplasma sp. | reverse complement strand
TATTAGCATTTATTTTGGTGTATTAAATTTTTTAAAAATACAGTTATTTTATTAAACACCATATGGATAAAGTCTTAAATATTTCATTTAGAAAATTTGTGGACATTTTTTAAGCATTGTAACTTTATAAAAAATAAAACAATGATTTAACTTATATTATGAATTTTTAATTTATAATATCTTTATGTTTGAAATAATAAAAGGACAGTAAGTAAAAACTATGGATGCATTACAAATTATTTTTTATGTACTAGCAATTGTAGCATTTATTATTGCTTTATTATTGTCAGGTCACGGAAATACTGGTGGAATTACACCAATGTCAGGTAATGACATTGAACTATTTAAAAAAACAAAAGATAGAGGTGTTGTTAAAATGCTACAATTTGCTCTCTTTGTTTTAGTTTTTGTATTAATTACAATTGGTTTAATCATTAAGTTTACTTCTGGTTAATTTTTAATATGTTTCAAAGAGAAAATAATAGTTTAAGTCCATTAGAAAAAAAGATTTTAGATTTTATTAAAAAAGATAACCGTCCAATTCCATTACAAATTTTAGTTAAGAAAATAGATCACTTTAATAAAAAAGCTATCATTTCTGCAACTCACTATTTAATTGAAAATAATTATTTAGAAAAATTAAATAATGGAAAAATCGTTTTAGGTTATATTAATGGTCCTTTATTAGATAATGAAGTATTTGAAGGTACTGTTATATTAAATTCAAAAGGGGATGGTTTTTTTAAATTAAACAACCAAAAAGAATCTTTTGCATACATTAATAAAAAGAATTTAAACTCTGCTTTAAATGGTGATTCTGTTTTAGTTTGTTTAATGGATAAAAATCCAACTTATGATGATTTAAAAGATGGTGTAGTTTTAAAAATAATTGAAAGAAATAGAGATTTTTTTACAGGAACATATTTTGTTAAAAAAGATGTTAATGGGAACAAAATTGAAGAAGTTAAACCAGATGATCAAAAAATTATTTCAAAAATTATTGTTAATGACTATGAAGAAAAATTAGTAAATGGTAGTAAAGTTTTATTTAAAATAGCAAATATTACAAATGATGCAATTTATTGTGAACCTTGAAAAGTTTTAGGTCATGTTGATGATGTTGGAACTGATATTATTTCAATTGTTTATGATAAAGGAATTGAACCTGAGTTTAGTGATGAAGCTAATAAAGAAACAGAATCAATAAATTTTAATTTTAGTGATGAAGAAGATAAAAAAAGAACAGATTTATCACACATAAATTTTGTTACAATAGATCCTCCCACTTCTAAAGATATGGATGATGCAATTTGTGTAACTAAAAATAATGATGGTACTTACAAATTGTATGTAGCAATAGCTGATGTTAGTTATTATGTTAAACTGCATTCAAAACTATGAAATACTATTTTAGAAAGAGGAACATCAATTTATTTGGTTAATCAAGTAATTCCAATGCTTCCACATAAATTATCTAATAACATCTGTTCATTAAATCCATATGAAAAAAGATATGCACAAATTTGTGAAATGGACATTGATAAAAATGGTAATTTTTTAAATATTAAAGTTTATAGTGGAATTATCAATTCAAAACATAAATTTGCATATGATGATGTGAATTTGTACTTTGATACTAAACAAAAAAAAGATGGTGTTAATCAAGAAATTTACCAAATGATTGATACATGTTCTGAATTGGATAAATATTTAAGTGCAAAACATGAAAAAGAAGGATATATTGACTTTGAAATTTTAGAACCAAAAATTATTTTGGATGAAAAAGAAAAAATTAAAGAAATAGTTGTTAAAGAAAGTGGACAAGCACAAAAAATGATTGAAAATTTTATGGTTGCAGCTAATGAAGCTGTCACAATAAAATTTAATGAATCTAATCCTGCTTCTAATTTTGTTTATCGGGTACATGATAAACCAGATGAAGTAAAAGTTGAAGCTTTTAAAATTGAAGCAAAAAAGATTGGTTTTATTTTTGATAATTCTATTAAAGAATGGAAACCTGATACTATTGCTAAATGACTAAAAAACAATAAAAATAATCCCAATAAAGAAC
>JAIDMU010000212.1 GCA_029050415.1 Malacoplasma sp. | reverse complement strand
ATTATCACTTGAATGTTTAATCTGCTAATTTTTTATGTATAATATATAAATAGCAAATATATAAGTTTTTTATTTTTTTATTTTAGGAGGAAAAAATGAATAACAAAAAGAATGAAAAAAATGTTAATTCAAATAACAATAAAAAAGCTGTTAATGTTTTAGTCACAAGAGGAATTGTTATTTTTCCTAAAACTACTTTGAAAGTTGAAATTGGTAGAGAAAAATCAATTGCAGCAATTGATGATAGTAAAAGTAAAAATGAATTAATGATTGTAGTTTCTCAAAAAAATCCATCAGTTGATTCTCCTGATAAGAATGATATTTTTACAGTTGGAACATTATGTTCTTTTGAAATTAAAGATGTTTATGATGATGGTTCTTATTCAATTATTTATAAAGGTTTAAAAAGGGTAAAATTAACTAATTTTTCTGAAAAAGTAGATGCAAAAAATAGAAAATTCTATTATTCAGAATATGAAGAAATTGAAGAGAATAACAAACTTTCAAAAAAGAATGAAGAAGGAATTAAAGAACTTTATTCTACTTTTGAAAAAGAGTTAAAACAATTGTCTACTTTTCCTGGAAAAGACTATTTCTTTTCAAAAGAAAACCGTTATGTTATAACTGATTGATTACCAATAGCTTTAAAATTTTCCCTTGAAGAAAAACAAGCATTGTTAGAAGAACCTGTTGCTGCTAAAAGAGTTGAAAGAATCTTGGGATTAACAATTGATGATGAAGAGTCAAAAAAAATTGATGCTAACATTAGTAAAAAAATAAACAATAATCTTTCTAAGCAACAAAAAGAATTTTATTTGAGAGAAAGAGTTAGAGCTATTAAAGAAGAACTTGGAGATATTTCATCTAAAGAAGATGATTCTGAAGCAATTAGAGAAAAAGTTAGAAATAATCCTTATCCTGAACATATTAAAAAAAGAATTTTAGCTGAAGTTAATAAGTTAGAAACTTCTAGTAATTCTAATGAATACTCAATGTCTAAAACTTATATTGATTGATTAGTTGATTTACCTTATTGACAAAAAACAGAAGATGTAAATTCATTAGAGTCAGTTGAAAAAGTTTTAAATGAAAATCATTATGGCCTTGAAAAAGTTAAAGAAAGAATTGTTGAGTATTTAGCTGTAAGAATGAAATCTAAAAATGTTAAGGGATCAGTTATTTGTTTAGTAGGTCCTCCAGGTGTGGGTAAAACATCATTAGCACAATCAATTGCTTCAGCATTGAAAAAGAAATTTGTCAAAATATCTCTTGGTGGATTACGTGATGAAGCTGAACTTAAAGGACATAGAAAAACTTATATTGGTGCAATGCCTGGTAGAATCATTAAAGCTATGAATAAAGCAGGTGTTGTTAACCCATTATTTTTACTAGATGAAATTGATAAAATGGGTAGTGATCACAAAGGTGACCCAGCAAGTGCATTATTAGATATTTTAGACCCAGAACAAAACAACAGATTTAGTGATAATTACATTGAAGAAGATTATGATTTATCAAATGTATTATTTATAGCAACAGCCAATTATGAAGAAAATATTCCAGAACCTTTACATGATAGACTAGAAATTATTCGTTTAAGTTCTTATACAGAAAATGAAAAACTTTCAATTGCAAAAAATTATTTAGTAAAAAAGATTTTAACTGAATCTTCTTTAAAAAAAGATGAACTAAAATTTACTGATGAAGGTTTGAACTACATTATTAAAAGATACACTAGAGAAGCTGGTGTTAGAGAAGTTGAAAGAGCAATTCGTCAAATTGCAAGAAAATTTGTAGTTCGTCAACAAAAAGAAAAATTAACATCACAAACAATTGGAATAGATGAAGTTAAATTTTATTTAAAAAAAGAAATTTATGACTATACTAAAAAAGACAAAGAGTATATGCCAGGTGTAGTTAACGGAATGGCTTATACTTCAGCAGGTGGTGATTTATTGCCGATTGAAGCAACTTTTTCTCCTGGTAAGGGAAAAATTGAAATTACAGGTAATTTAAAAGAAACAATGAAAGAATCTGTTAATGTTGCTTTAGGTTATGTAAAAACTAACGCTAAACGTTTTGGAATTGATCCAGAAATTTTTGGAACAATTGATATCCATGTTCATGTCCCGAGTGGTGGTATACCAAAAGATGGTCCAAGTGCTGGAATAGCATTAACAACAGCAATTTTATCTGCGTTAAAAAATGTTAAAATTCCAAGTAATGTAGCAATGACTGGAGAAATTACATTAAGAGGTAGAGTTTTAATTATTGGTGGAGTAAAAGAAAAAACTATTTCTGCATTCCGTGGTGGGGCTAATGATATTTTTATGCCAAAAGAAGATGAAAGATATTTAGATGATGTTCCAGAAGAAGTTAAATCAAAAATCAAAATAACTTTAGTTGATACATATGATGATGTATACAATCGTTTATTTAAATAATTTTAGTTAATTAAAACTTGCAAATCTAATTTATATATTAGGTTTGCATTTTTATTTTTTATTAATGAAAAAATTGCATGTAGAACTAAAAATATTTAAAAAAAATAATTATAAGATTTACATTGATTTAAGTGTCATTTATTATGTATTGTTATTTTATAAATTAAAATACATGCTTTTTTTATGTTTTGTTTATTTTTTTGTAAATAAAAAAATATAATAAAATACGTATAAAAATATTATGAATATTTATCAATTTAAAATAAAAGATATTTTTGGAAATGTTAAAAGCATGAGCGATTATAAAAACAATGTTTTATTAATTGTTAATGTTGCTAGTAAATGTGGATTTACAAAACAATATGAAGAATTGGAAAGTTTATACAAAAAATATCAAGATAAAAATTTTAAAATTTTAGGTTTTCCGTGCAATCAGTTTTTTATGCAAGAACCTAAATCAGAAACTGAAATTCTATCATTTTGTAAAACTAAATATGATGTGAGTTTTGATATGTTTTCTAAAATTAAAGTTAATGGTGAAGATGCTTGTGATTTATACAAATTTTTAAAAGATCAAAAACCATGAACACAAAGAGCTAAAGCAGTTAAATGAAATTTTGAAAAATTTTTAATTGATAAAAAAGGGAATGTTGTAAATCGTTTTCTTTCAAAAGTCACACCTTTTGAAATTGAAAAAGATATTATTGAATTATTAAAATAATAATTTTTAATTTTGGTTTTTAATTAATAATAAAGGAGTAAAAAAAATGGAAACACTTAAAATTGTTCCAAAGTACTTATTCGGAAAAAATGCTATCTTTGGATTGACTGAAGAATTAAAAAATTTGAATTATAAAAAAGCTTTAATATTAACTGGGAGAAGTTCTTATAAAGCAAATGGTAGCTTTGATCATTTAGTTACAGTTTTAAACGATGTTGGTCTTGACTATTTTCATTTTGAAGGAATTGAACCTAATCCAAAGCACACAACTATTGATAAATGTATTGAATTAGCAATTAGTGAAGAAGTTGATGTTATTTTTGCTTTGGGTGGTGGAAGTGTTGTTGATGCTTCAAAAGTAATTGCTGTTTTAACTAAAAATAATCATTATAAAAGTTCTTGAGATTATGTTTTAAAACCAAATAATGCAAAAAACAAAGGAATTGATGTCATCTCTATTATTACATTAGCAGGAACAGGTAGTGAAAATAATGGTTTTAGTGTTATTTCAAATGCTACTACAAAAGAAAAAAAGAGTGTTTCAAATCCTTTAGCTACTCCAATTATTTCAATTCAAGATCCTTCATATACTTTTTCTGTTAATGCATGACATTCAGCTAGTGGTATTTTTGATTGTTTTTCTCACTTACTTGAACAATATTTTGGTAAATCAACTTTTGAGTGAACTAAAGAATATATTTTTGCAAATATTAGGGTTTTAATTAATTATGCAAAAATGATAATTTTAAGACCTACTCATTATGATGCTAGAGCCAACTTTTTTTGAACATCAACTATGGCTTTAAATGGTTTAGCTTCATTTAATTGTGAAACAGATTGATCAGTTCATACAATTGAACATGCAATGTCTGGTTTATGAGACATAACTCATGGTGCTGGATTAGCTTTTATAACCCCAACCTATTTAAAAGTAAGAGCTGAAAATGAAAAATGATTTAATGATAAATTAATAGAATTGGGAAGAAAGATTTTTAGAACACAAACAGTAGATGAGACTGTAAACTTTTTAACAGATTTTATTAAATCAATTAATTTGCCTGTAAGATGAAGTGAATTTGATGAAATAGCTAATTTCACTGATGAAGATGCTACATTTTTGTTAAATCATAGTGTTAGATTTGGTGACCCTAATTTAAAAGATGTTTATGAAAAAGTGATATTTGCACTAAAGGAGAAAAAATAATGAAAGTAGTTACAATTGGAAAATATTTATTAGATAGATTAAGTGAAGTTGGAATTAAAGATATATTTGGTGTGCCAGGCGATTACAATTTAGAATTTTTAGATGGTATTATAGACCATCAAGAATTAAATTGAATTGGATGTACAAATGAATTAAATGCAGCATATAGTGCTGATGGTTATGCTAGGATTAATGGAATTGGTGCAATCCTAACAACTTATGGTGTTGGTGAATTAAGTGCGGTTAATGGAATAGCTGGTAGTTATAGTGAAGATGTACCAGTGATTCATATTGTTGGAACACCAAAAAGAGAATATTTTAAAAGACATATGATTTTACATCATTCATTGGGAACAGATGATACTTTTGGTTCATTTAAAAAAATTTATGAAAACATCAGTTCTTATACTGTTTGGTTAGATGCTAAAAATGCGATCAACCAAATTGATAGTGCAATTAAAGCTGCTGTATTTTATAAAAAACCAGTTTATATAATGTTACCAGTTGACGTTGCTAGTTTTGAAATACTATGTGATATAAAACCGCTTTCTTTTGCTTCAGGATTTGATGTGAAAGAACATGCTGAAATTTTAGAAGATATAGAAAAAAAATTAAAGAAAAGTAACCAAGCAGTTATCATTTCTGGACACAAAATAGTAAGATATGGTTTATCAAAAGATTTAGAACAATTTGCTACAAACACTAATATCAATGTAGTAACTACAGCTTATGGGAAAGGTTCTTTCAATGAAGAAAATGAACTTTATTTAGGTATTTATAATGGAGAAAAATCTTTAGATCAATCAATTGTGAAATTTGTTGATACAGCTGATTTAATTTTAATTATTGGAAATAAATTTACAGATATTACTTCTTCTAATTTCAAATTAAATTTTGACAAAAACTGTGTTGTAGAAATTTCTGATACTCATGTTAAATATGATACTAAATTATTCACTAACCATTCTTTTGGATTTTTAATAAAAAAACTAGCTAGCAAAAAGCTTATTTATGATGGATTATCAATTGTTGGTAAAAAAGACAAAAAAGAATTTGAACCAAGTGAAGCACCAATTAAATATAATGCTTTAACAAATGCTTTAAATGAATTTATTAAACCAAGTGATATTTTGGTTTCAGATATTGGTACTTGTATGTATATGACTCAATATCTAAAATTAAAAAAAGGTATGAAATTTATTTTACAACCTTTATGAGCTTCAATCGGATTTAGTTTTCCAGCAAGTTTTGGAGCAAAAATTGCAACTGGATACAATCGGGTTATTAATGTTATTGGAGATGGTGCTTTTAATATGACATTTAATGAAATTGGATCTGTTATTTCTAAAAAAGTAAATATGATAACAATTTTAATTAATAACAAAGGTTACACGATTGAAAAATATATCCATGGACCTAAACAATCTTATAATAATATTCCAAGTGTTAACTATACAGATTTAGTAAAAGCATTTGATCCAAATGGTTTAAATAGTTTAACTTTTAAAGTTAATTCTGAACTTGAACTAAGTGAAGCTTTAAAAGCTTGTAAAGAAAATAATGATAAATTTATTTTTATTGAAGTTATGATTCCTGAATTTGATATTCATGAATATGGTAAAAAAATTTTTAATTTAGAATAAATATTTTTTAAAGTTAAAGGTTAAAAACTTTTAACTTTTTATTTTTATTACTATGTGTATAATCTATTTAATAGGCAAATAAAGTATTATGACAGATTCAATTATTTTTATAGTAATCACTTTAATTTTTGTTGGGTTAACATTTTTATTTAATTTTTTTGGAAAAATAATTGTTAACAACTATTGGTTTTGAGCTGTCCCAAGTTTAGTTTTTTTGGTTTATTTTATTGCTATTAGATATTGAAATGATTGGGTTAGTTTGCACAATTATTTACAAACTAATGGAAGCATTTGAATGCGTCCTGCTCCAACTTTATATGAAGATTCAGTTGTTGTTAGTAAAGCTTTATTGCTTGATATGTGTCCTTTTGTTTCGTTAGCATTACCTTTTTCTTTAATTGTTGATAAATCAAGAAGACTTGCACAAACTTTAGCTCCTTTTGCAATTTTAGGTGCTGGGGTAACAATTCCATTTATTGCTTTTTCAGATCCTTCTGCTGAGATTTCATGAAAGTATATTTTTGCTGGAAATGATATGCCAATTTATTTTTTTATGCATTTTTATTTAATGGTTTATGGAACTATGGTTTTATCAAATAGCAGAAATAGAAAATGAATTAATTTATTAGATGTCCATTTATTTGCTGTTTTTTATTTTGGTTATGTTTGTTTTGTTTCTTATACTACTAATACAGTTTGAAATGTGACTGGAATAAATGAAAATGATTGAATGTATGGTGAGTATCGAGCTGTTAAAGACATATTTCATTTGGGTTGACCATGAGTTATGGTGGTTTCTTTTTCTTTAGGTTATGTTTTTATTGTTGGAATTGTAGCAATTAACATTTGGTGAAAAATCAGAAAACAGAAAAAAGATCCCAAATTTATTAATCCAAAATTCTTAAAAAAGAAAAGAAATAAAATTAAACACAGTTTAAATGCAAGATAAACATAATATGAAAAAGATAGTTAATAACAATTCACAAGCATATTTTCAAATTGAAGGATCTAAATTTTATGCATTTGGTTTTCAAATTGATAGTGAGAAAAAAGTAATTGAAATTATTAAAAATCTTTGAAAAGAACATAAAAAAGCGGTCCATATATGTTATGGTTTTATTCTTAAACAAAAAAATTATGTAATTGAAAAATTTAATGATGATAAAGAGCCAAAAAATTCAGCTGGTAAAAAAATTCTTTCAGCTTTACAAAATAAAAATTTTACTAATTCTTTAATTGCTGTAGTAAGATACAAAACTAAATCATTGTTAGGGATTGGTTTGCTATCTAGAAGTTATTATAAAGTAAGTGAGATGTTATTAAAAAATGAACAAAACTACTTACCATTTTATGAAACAGAAATTATTACTGTTAAGATTACAAATCAAAAAGTTTTGTCAGATCTTTTAAATTTGATTAAAATTCATGAATGTAAAATTATTAATTTATCTGATATTGAGATTTCTTTTGAAATTGAAAAAGAAAAGATAAAATTTTTTGAAAAAATTTTATTTTAAATTATTAATTACGATAATTTACTAAAAATTTTTACGATAATTTACTAAAAAAAGTTACGA
>JAIDMU010000211.1:5695-7257 GCA_029050415.1 Malacoplasma sp. | reverse complement strand
AATTAATTGTGAATATGTAACCATCCATTGTTTTTGAATAAGATGGATTTGTTTTAGAAGTGAATTTAATTTTATATGTTCAAGTATCAGGAATTCATCATGGATCTCCTCAACTTGTAGATTTAACATCACTAATTTCAATATTATAGTTAGGGAAAGTTTTTACTAAATCATCTTTAGCTATGTTTTCTAATACCTTAACATTTTCTTCAAAAGTTGGTTTGTTTAATTTTTCACCAATAATAATTAGATCATTAGTTACTCAACTTCTAACTGGTAAACCATCTGAAGCTGCACTTTCTTTTTGATTAAAAGTTTTGATGTAATTTATATCACTAACATCACTTAATATACCTGGACCAGCATCTTGGTCAGCAGAAAGGAATAAGTTTAAGTGTACCATTCTAGTACCATTTGTACCATCTGCTCAATAATAACCTGCTTTTGGTTTCATTGGAACTTTAAAGTTAAATGTAGCACCACCATTAATACGTTGAATTCAACTTCATTCACATTGCTCAAATGTACCAGCTAATTCAACTGGATGATATCTAGCAATATCTTTTCAACCTTCTTCAAATAATAAGTGTTGATATTTAACACTTAAATCATCATAGTATTTTGGATTTTGATTATATCAATATGTATCAAAATCATCTTCTAAAATTCAACTAATATTTTTTCATTGTAAGTGACTACTATGGAAATTTTTAAATGGAAAATTAGTTGCCATAATCAAATTAATTCCTCATCTGTTTGGAAGAGTAATCAGTTTGTCTTTTGTAACTAAATTTAAAAATCAAATGTCCATTTCAAAAGGATCAACAACAGTATCTTTATAGAAAGTAGTACTAGATCAAGCATGTCCATCTGTAGGAGTAGCTTTGACTTTAAATGATTTATTTGCAATACTTGCTGAATTTTCAACATATGTTAAATTAACGTTCTTAAACACATAGTCTGGTGTTTCAGGTGTAAAGTGTGATAAATTAAATTTTGTACTAAAATAATTTTTCATTCAATTATTTAAATCAGCATCTGTTTTGATGTTTGGATCGTTAACTGTAATATTAAAACTACTATTTTTTGATTTTGCAGGAACTGTAGCATCTGGAAGTCTTGCTGCTTTATCAATTTTTACAGTTACTGTTCTTTGTTCATTGTTAGTAGCAGTATTTTCTCAAATAGCACCTTCAACTGGAGTAACATTAATCTTAAAAGTATTAGTAGTAAAACTTGCTGAATTTGGAACATAAGTAACATTTACATTACTATATTTATCTGAATTTTCAAAGTATTTTTGATAAAAATCAGTTTTAGCTAAACTGTTTTTAAAATAATTATTTAAAGATGTGTCATTTAGTGAAGATAATACAAATTGAAGTGTAAAAATATCTTCACTTGGAGCAGTTGCATAAGTTGGTTCAACTGGATCTACTGGGTCAACTGGATCTACTGGGTCAACTGGATCTACTGGGTCAACTGGATCTACAGGTTGAACAGGATCACCTGGAGCTCCTCTGACACAATCATAAACAGGTGCTGTATGGTAGGGGCAGGGA
>JAIDMU010000211.1:0-5685 GCA_029050415.1 Malacoplasma sp. | reverse complement strand
TTTTCTTTTTGTTCTGTATCTACATATTCAACTGGATCTACATTTTCAACTGGTTCAACTGGATCAACTGGATCAACTGGATCAACAGGATCTACAGGGTCCACTGGGTCAACTGGGTCAACAGGGTCAACTGGTACATCAACACTAGATGATTGTGTATTAGTTAATGATGCAACTGATGGGGCAACACCCGCCACAACTGCAGCAGTACCAATACTTGCAGATATTAAAATTTTCTTTTTTGCGCTCATAAATATTTTCTCCTACTCTTAAAGAGTTAATAACACAACAAATAGTCTTTTAGTATCTATTTGTTTTTTGTATTAATACTCCTTATTTATCTAGGTAACTTATATTAATCCATAAAAAAACTAAAAAGTCAATAGTAAACAACATAAATATATACCATATAACAAGTTTTTTATAAAAATTTTACTTAAATTTAAGACACAAAATCTCAATAGATTTAACCATAATAGTTAATATTATATGAATATAAAAAATCTAGTTTTCATATAATTAATATTCTGTTAATGATGGTAAATTAATCTTTATTTAGAACTTATTTAAAAAATATTTTTATTATCCTATTCTAATATCTTCTTCTAAATAGAAAGTTTCCCGTTTTTTAGGAACCTTTCTAGCAAATAGTAGCAAAGAAGATGAAACACCCATTTGTCCAATAAACATCAAAATCATTAAAATGATTAAATTTCATGCTTGAATATGAGAAGAACCTGTAATTCCAAATGAATTACCAGATGTACCAAAAGCTGAACAAGCTTCAAAGAAGAAAGATGAAAAATCTAAAACCTTACCTTTATTATCATAAAAATCTTTAACCAAATTATTGTCTAAAATTGTATGATTACTTGTAACATACATAATTACTGTGAAAAAAGACACTAAAACTAATCCACTTAAAAAAACAAGATAAGAATTATTTATTGTTTTAATTGGAACTTTTCTTTTGAAAACACTTGTTCTTTCAACCCCTCTAAACCAACTAAATAAAGATTTAAAAATAATAAATAAAGTAGTTGTTCTAATACCTCCACCTGTTGATGATGGTGAAGTTCCAATAAACATTAAAATTGAAAATATAATAATTGAAGCTTCTGATAAACTTTGAAAGTTTACAGTTGAAAATCCAGCAGATCTACAACATAAAGCATTGAATATTACAGAAAAATTTTTATTAAAAGAAGGGTTATTTCCCCAAAAATTTATAGTTATTGGTTTAATTTCACTATCTTTAAAAATAACAAAATCAGGATAATTCATTAAAGATACATTGCTTTTTATCATTTTTCCACCTTCTTGAGATAATTCAATTTCCAAATGATTATTAGAACCAATATATTCAGTTAAAAATAAGATTAAAATTGAAATAATACTAACTATTAATGCAGATAATAAACATAACTTTGCAAAGTTACTTAATTTAGGTTTAATTAGTCTTGAGTATTCTTTCTTTTTAAAAATTTTAAACATTATCTTATATTTTCAAAATCATTCTAACTGAATTAAAATGTCATATAAAACAGGAAAACCAATACCACCAAGAAAAACCAAAATTAAAACAATAAATTGAATTGGTATGCCATAATCATTTCTTAACAACTGTAAAGAAGTTGAGCCAAATAAATCAAATCCTGCATTGTTAATTGAAGAACACGATATAAACATTGCATATCAAAAAGATTTGCCATAGTCTCCATGTGTGGGAATTAATTTTTTTTCAATATTATCAAAAGTTAAACTAAATAAATTATCATTACTAACATCTTTTATTTCTTGTAAAGTTATACCTTTAAAGTTACCAATATCAAATTTTCCATTTGGATTAGTAATTGATAATTTATTTAATAAATTTTCTCAACTTTGTTGCTCATACAAAGGTGTAGAGAAAAAGAATCCACTTAAAACAAAAGTAAAAATTAATTGAAAAATAACCATTATAAAAAAGATTTTTACAATCATTTTAGAAGAATCAGATACTTTTGTTCCTCCTCTTTCTATATTTAAAAGTGAAGTACTAAATAAATCTTTTTTACTGATTTTTCGAATCATTTTTCCAAATAAATAAAATAATGAAGCATACCCAAAGCCACCAACTTCAATCAAAGCAAAAACAACAAATTGACCAAAAATTGAAAATTCTGACCCAATTGAAGAAACAATTGTTAAACCAGTGTTGGTAAAAGCAGAAGCAGAAGTAAATATAGCTTGCAAAAAGTTATAGTGAAACTCATTTGATGAGTGTTGACTGATAAAAATATTTACATCTTTAATCTGACTTAGTTTAAAAACATATTCATTGTTTACATAAGTATATGATTCATAATTAATAGCTCATGGAGTATATAAAAGAATTGCACCAAAAATTCAAATAATCAAAATACCTAAAAATATTTTTTTTGGAAAAGTTCAGTGCATTAGTAGTAAAAACTTTAATTTTTTTGAGACAGAAAAATTAAAACTTTTTACAGATAAAGAAATCCTTTTTATCCTATTTTTAATTTTTCTTTTAAAATTACTAATTCTATTTCCCATAGCTAAAATAATAGTTTATTATATACAAAAATAAAAAATAAAAAGCACCAAGATTAACTTGATGCTTTTTAAATTTAAATGGCAGGGGTAGCAGGACTCGAACCCACAACACGCGGATTTGAAGTCCGCCGTTCTACCATTGAACTATACCCCTAAACCTAAATATTATAATTTATATAACTAAAATTTTTTAAGATTATTAAAAATTAAATAAGGGTAATAGTTTTATATTTTATAGTTTTTTAGTGAATTGGAATTGATTTTTTGCACACAAACTAAATATAAATCCAATAAAGTGAATATAAAATACATTAAACAAAATGTATGAAGCACATCTAATAAAAATTCATAAAGATTCATCTGAAAAGAAAGTAATATTTTTTAAACTTTCTGCTGCATAAAAAATAAAAAACAATAAAAATAAAATATATTAACAAAAATTCAAAAGCCTGTATAAAGTGAACCTAAAATATTTATTTTTTTTAATGAATTTATCTTTTTTGTTGAACAAATTAAATAAAATATTCAATGTTCCTAAAAATCAAAATCCTGTAGAAAATAAGTATCTATATCCAGAAGATGAAGGTTTTACAATTTTATTTTTAACTCTTTCTTTATCAAAAGCTGAAATAAAAGTATTTTCATTTATATCTAAATTTCTAATTTTTTTCACAAATTCAATATCAGAATTAAACAGTGAATAATATGTTAGTTTTGATAATTTATTTTTTATATTAAAAAGGGGATCGTCAATTTTGTAATTAATGAAACTATTGCTAGAAATAGAAAAATTTATTTTTTTATGGTTTTGTGTTTCATAATATTTTTCATATTGCTTTACAATTTTTCTCGGTCTAAAAATTAAATTAATAGGATGATATAAAAAATTAAACAAGACTGCTATTCCTGCAAAGACATAACAAAATTTTTCATATATATAATCTGAATTGTATGAATCAAATTTAAAATCAATAGTTATAAAAATACAAATTAAAATTGAAAACACAATTAAAGAAACTATAAGAACACCAAAAGTTTTAATTTTTTCCCAAAAGTAATAATTAAAAATAAACTTTCTATCACTAAATTCTGCAAATCAAGATTTAAAAATAATTAAGTAAGTTACATTGTTAAAAATTGGTACAACCAATAATCATCAAGGTAATTTTAATTCACTGAATTTGTTTAATAAAGTAATGTCTTTTTCCATAAGTAATTTCCACAAATAAGTAATTAATATAATGTTATTATTTTAGTTAATTAATACAATCACAATAATAAATAATTTTATCTTATCAATACATCTAAATTTTTAATTAACTTAATTGGTTTATATTTTTTCAAAAATAAAAATAAACAAGTATAACTTTAGAAAATAACTTTAATAAAGTTTTTATTTATTAAAGTTATTTAATATATTAATAAATATAGGATTAAAATGGTGCATTAAAAACAAGATTACAAATACTTAAAATAAACTCTGCACTTGTCAAAAAAGCTAAACCAGTTGGCACTGCCCAAGAAGTTGCTAAAACACCAACTCTAATAGCAATGGTAGAATATTTTATCATATTAAAAACACTCATCATACCACCAACAAAAGACTTAACATTTTCTACAATTAAACCAAAATTTGCTGATCATGATAATGTGCCATAATAATAATCAAAAATTTCTAAATCTTTTATTGACTTGTAATCTTTTGAATTTTTAAAAGTTTCATAAGACCCTCCATAAATAGCACCTTCAACTGCAAATACAGTGGCCTGTGCAGTTGCAGCAATAGCACTTGGAACTGTAGCACCTAAAGTCCAAAAAGATAGAGATCAATAACCAGCAGCAATAGCAGCGGCAGCTATAGAAAAACCAGCAGATTTTATTCCTGCATCTTTAAATTTTTCTATAACAAAAGAAAAAGATTTTTTCTCTTTTTCCAAATTTGAATTATCTTCATAAGCATTTACCTTTGCATGCAAATTTGTGGATTTTATAAAACTTTTATTATTTTCATTATTTTTTATATTTTCTAAATCTTCTAATTGATTTTCATATGTGTAACCTGAATCATTAGCCATTGACAATAAATCTGAAAAAGAAAATTTATCATTCACAAATAAATCAAAATATTCTAAACTTTTATTTTTTACATCATTTAAAATTTTATGATCTAAAATTTCATTATCAGATTCAAAAATTGAATTATTATTTTTTGAAATTACTGAATTTTTTTTGATTTCAATTTTATTATTTTCATAATTTGAGTTAAAAAAATTATTTATATTGTTTTTTATTTCCAACAAATCATCATCATCTTTATTAGATAAAATCTTGTTGATATTTTCTGAACTTTCATTAATTGCAGAAAAATAATTTTTAATTTTTATGTTTTTATCATCATAACTATTACCAATAATGCTAATAGGAATAGCACTTAAAGAAAAAAATATTCCAGAAATTATAAGTGCGCCTTTTTTAATTTTTTTCATAAAAATACCTATTTTAATTCTTATATTTTTATCATAATTGAAAAGCAATAAAAAAAAGTAATTTAAAAAACTAAATTTTGATTTTTTAAATTTATAAATGCATTCTGTCTTTAATAAAGTAGTTTAAACATAAACCTAAAACATTAATATAAAAAATATTGATGAAAAAAATTATAGCAACTCTTAAAAGCAAAGTATTGTTTGTAAAAAAATAAATAAATTTAAATTCATTAACAAAAGGTAAAGAAAAAAATAAAGAAATCACTAATACATTAATAAATAACCAAAAACTTGTATAAACAGATCCTATAAGATTTATTATTTTAGCAAACTGGATTTTTGTTTTCAATAATTGGCAAATAATAAATAAAGTTCCTAAAAATCAAAAACTCACTGAATAAAGATACCAAAAATAACAAAAAAGAGGTCTATTTTTTAAATACAAAACTATCAGGTATCCAAAAAGACTACCTAAACCTGTAAAAATAGGTGTATTCTTGCTATTTGTAACTCCTTTAGTAAATCAATTCATATTATTATCAATTAATTTTATTTTTTCAGTAAAAAAAGTATCAGAATTAAAAAGTGAATAATGAGATAATTTAAACAAATTATTTTTTATTTGAAAAAAAGAATTACTTAC
>JAIDMU010000210.1 GCA_029050415.1 Malacoplasma sp. | reverse complement strand
TATTGAAAATTTTATAGTTAGAAATACTGACTTACTAAAAAATAATATTGATTTATTAACAAGATTATTTTTTAATTTTGAAAATAAAAAAGATGCAAATTTAATAAAACTACATGCTATTCAAGATTCTTTAAAAATGGTTAATCAAGAATTAGAAAACCTAAATAATTATCAAATCAATAAACAAAATTATGTGCCTTTCAATGAAAAATTAGATGAATTAAAGAATATCTTATTAATTTCACATTTAGACTTAAAAGTTTTTAAAGAAAGCGAAATTGAAAAAACATTGTTAAGTTCAAATACTAATAATGATGTTTTACAAATTGAATTCAAAAAAATTGTTTTATTAGAAGACT
Organism: Malacoplasma sp.; assembly: GCA_029050415.1. Classification (GTDB taxonomy): domain Bacteria; phylum Bacillota_I; class Bacilli_A; order Mycoplasmatales; family Mycoplasmoidaceae; genus Malacoplasma. The sequence continues at coordinate 2,196 of JAIDMU010000210.1, read as the reverse complement.
TAATTAAATACTCTAAAGATTATTTAAAAAATATTTTGAATCAAAAAAATAGATTAGTAAGTTTTTTAATAAAAGAAAATCAAAGTGATGAAGCTAATTGTTTAGTTGAGTTTAGAGCTAGTCAGTTATATAACAATCTTTCTGCAAAAGTAACTGAAGATCAAATAAAAGGCTTTAATGAAATTATCAATGAGTTTGAAAAAAATATTGATAATTTAGAAAACAAAACTAATTTAATTAGTGCTAAGAATTTAAAAAGCAAAACCCTTTTATACTCAAAAATATCTGAATTAGAATTGGAAATAGCTAAACTATTTGATGCTATTGAAAATAAGAAAAAAGATTTTGTAGAAATTCTATCTGAAGTGTTGTTAAATCAATCTGATTATGAAGTGGAAAAAATAATTTCTCGATTTGAAAATTCTAAAGAAATGATTCAAAATGAATACTTTCAAGAACTTGAAGCTTTTAAAAAACAAATTTTTAGTTTAAGAGAAAAAGAATTAGAAGATTTCAAAAAAGAAATTTCAAAAATTGAGAGTGAAATTAATGATTTTAAAAATAATGGTAATAAATTAGATTCTCAAAAAGTAAAAGAACTTGAACCATTAGATAATCTTATTGAAGAACTTCACTTTGAAATAAGTTCATTTGAACAAGAAAAAGAAAATCATTATAAAGAAGTTGCAGAAAAATTAGCTTATTTAAATTCACTTGGATCAAGCAAAGAAAAAAGTTTTGAAGACACTGTTAATACAGATAAATTTAAAATTAATCTAAATAACGAAGTTAAACAAATAATTGAAAATGAATTTGCTGCATTTAAACAAACTTTTATTAAAAATTTAGAACAAATAAAAAATGGTTTTAATTTAATTAAATCTTCTTATTCTAATAATGATAATGAAATTGACAATCCTTCTTGATTTACATCTTTTGATGAAAAAGTTAAAAATATTGAAACAAACATAATATCAGAAAAAATTAATTCTGAAAAAAATATAAATAAAAATAGCAATAATAATATAAAATTAGAAACAAATAGTGTAAAAGTCAAAGATTTTATTGTGGAAACTGAAAGTAAAAAAAGAGAAATTGAAGATTTTTATAAAAAAGTTAATGACTTAATAGAATTAAGAAAAACTAAGAAGGATAGCTAAATTAAAGAGGATTTTTTATGAATGCTTACAATAATAAAAAAAGAGATTTTTTAGAAATAATTAATCCAAAGCAGGATGATTTTTCAATTGAAACAAATGTGCTTATTCGAGAAGAAGCAGAATTTTTAGCTAAAAATTTAGTTTTAACAAAAGAAGAAACTATTTCTTACTCTAAACCTGGACACGATTCAACTCTTAATTCTCATTTATTTGAACTAGACAAACAGAGTTTTAATAATGCTCAAAAAATTGAGCAATTACAAGAAGATGCTAATGAATCAAAAATTCTTCTAAAAAGAATTGAAAATCTGCTTTTGAATAAAGATTCTGAAAAAAAAGAAACTCCTAATAATTTATTTAGTGACAATCAATTAAATCCAGAAACAGTTGAAAGTAATGATAATGATAGTCTTTTTAAAGAATATGAAAATTTCTCTTCTTTAAACTCAGAAGAATTTTCTACTAACCCAGTTAAAAATAATCCTTTTCTTTCTGATGATTTGCCTTTTGAAAATAAAGAAAATGAATTAACTAATAATAATATTGAAAAATTAAATTATGACAAAGTTGATTTAAAAATTAGTGATGATCAGCCTTTTATTTTTGTAGATGAGCAATTAAATACTTCAGTTCAAGAACAAGAATTATTGGAAAGTTTTCAAAAAATTTTAAATTTAAAACTTGAAGATGCTAATTTAAAAATTGAATCATTAAGTGATGAATTAAAAACTGCTAAAGAAAGTTTTAATAATTTCATTAATGACTATCAATATAGTTTAGAATCTTTAAATTCTCAACAAAAGGATTTAGCTTCTGCGCTAAATAATAATATTTATTTAGATGAGATAAAAGCAAGCAAAGAAAATTTTATTAAAATTGAAAATGAAATTGAAAAAATTTCTTCTGCTTGAGTTCAAAGTAATAAATTATTAAATAAATTAGAAAATTTAATTTTTGAAATTAGTAATGCAAAAATTGGATATGATGAAGATTTGAATGCATTAATTTTTGAAATCAAGATCAAACTATTGAAAAT
>JAIDMU010000021.1 GCA_029050415.1 Malacoplasma sp. | reverse complement strand
AACTGTAAGTGCAAAATTAATTGAAATTTTAGAAAAAGAATTTAAATAATATTATGATTAAACAAAATTATAAACAATTAGAAATAAGTAAACTTTTAAAAAAAATAAATATTAAAACTAATAAAATTCATCTGTATGCAGAAGCATTAACTCATAATTCTTATAATAACGAAAAAAAAGTTGGTTACACTTACCAACGTTTAGAGTTTTTGGGTGATGCAATTATTTCAAAATTAATTTCAGTTTTTTTATTTAATCACAAAAAAACCGATGGTAAATTTTTAAATGAACAAGAAATGACTGAAACAAGAAAAAAACTAGTAAATTCTGAAATTTTTAAAAAAGCTTCAGAAGAATTAGATTTACTTGCATATGCTTTTATTGGTAAGGGAATTGATTTGGATAAGGACACTAAAAAAATTAAAACTGATTTGTTTGAATCAATTGCAGGAGCAATTTTTATTGATAAAGGTGAACAAGAAGTATTTAATTTTTTAGAAAAAACAATTCTTAAATATTTTCATAGTGGTGAATTTGATTTGATTGATTATAAATCACTTGTTCAAGAATTACTGCAAAGCAATATTTCTTCAGGTAAAAAGAAAAAATCAGGTGCCCCTCATTATAATAATTTTGAATTAGATAATGGTACATTTAAGTCTTGTTTAGTGCATGATGATATAGTTTATGGGATAGGTTATGGAAAAACAAAAAAAGATGCTGAAAAAGATGCAGCTAAAAAAACTTATGAAAAATATATAATGATTCCACAAAAATAAAATATTTAAAAAAATATTAAAATATTAGTAAAAAAATAACATTAATAAAATTAAAGACTTTTAGAAAGAAATGACTAGTCAAAATTTGTTTTAATGAACTGGCATTTTTTACAGAAGATTTTAAAAATTGAATGATGTTTTAATACAACTACTGTAGAATGACTACTTATAAAAGATAAATTCATTATTTAGAATGGATTTTATGAGAATTAAAAAAAATAAAGTTAGATTAGCTAGTATATAAAATAGAGTTATCAATTATAAAACCTTGCTAGTATTAAATATTTCTAACAATTCAAAAATAATTAGCAGAACTTATAGTTAAAAAATAATAAACAATTGTGCTGTGTAGAATACATTTGTAAAGTTAAATTATTTTTTAAGTTTTAATAATTTAAAAGTGATAAAAAATTGAGATTATTCATTATTTTGTTTTTAACAAATAAAACACCCATAATTTATTTTTAATTATGGGTGTTGCACATAATATTGAAATGTTATGTTTTACTTTAATTAATTTTTTATAATTGAATGAATTTGTTGTTTGAATTTTCTTGAACTTTTTCTACATATTTAAATTGGTAGATATGACAAGTTTTATTTTCGCCATATATTTGTTTTACACGATTTTTTAGATATTCATAATTATCTAAAATTCATCCAGTACAATCATTATCTTCAAAATTACAAAAAGCATTTAATAATCTGATGAAGTATGTTTCAAAAGATGGTTTTTGTTCAACTTCTTTAGTTGAATTTTTTTGTGATTTTTCTAAATCATATTTTAATTCATAATATTTTGTTACTAGATAGTTTCTTCCTTCTACTACAAAATAAAGATTTGCACCATTATTTCTTGCAGTTTCAAATTCATTGTATTTATCTGCAAAGAATTTTAGGTGTTTTTTATCATTTTTAATTAAAACATTAAGTATTTGTTTAGTTTCTTCAACTGTTCTCATATTAATTTCCTTATTTTAGT
>JAIDMU010000209.1 GCA_029050415.1 Malacoplasma sp. | reverse complement strand
TCTCTACCAAAAATAAAAAAAATATTTTTTGATTTAATGTCTTTTAAATTTAATTCACTAATTGATTTTTTACCAAATTTTGTAACTAAAAATAATTGACTATCATTATTTAAAATATTTTTTGATTCAAAATCATTTCAATCATCATACTCTGTTTTACTAAGTTTATCTCAATAATCCAATCCAGCTCTTTTCATTCTTTTATCATCAATAATAAAACCATATGGTCTTATTAAATGAAGTTTGGCATTAAAACCTACACAACTTCTTGATATGTTCCCTGTGTTTTCAGGGATTTCAGGTTGATATAAAACAATATTAAGCATAATAAAATTACTCTATGTTTTTCAAAGCCATTTCTATTAATTTATTAATTATTGAAGATCTACTTTCGTTTGTTCTTTCTTCCAATTCTTTTAATTTAATAACAATACTATTTTTTAAATAAATGTTAGTTTTTACTTCTAATTTTTCTCTAACATTTAAAAATTGTTTAATTTTGTCTTCTTCAAAATAATTTTCTGATTTGTTGTTTTCTTGATTTTTTAAAGCTTCATTGTAGGTTTTAATAGTAGATCTTGGTTTTAAATTTTTATATGAATTGTTATTTTCATTTGTTTGTTCTTTTTCATTCAAATCTTTATTATTTAAACCATATTTATCATTATTATTTTTATTAATAGTGATGTTATCATCTTTAGCAGAAAACAATTCTTTAATAGGATCCTTTTTTTCAAAAAAAGATTCAACTACTTCTCTTTTTTCTACAGGTTTTTCATTTAATATATCATCATAGTTTACTTCATAAACTTTCTTAATTGGTTGTTCAGTGCTGCTTTTTTCTACTTCATTATTTTTTTCTTCATATGAATTTTGTTTTAATTCTGTTTCTTTAATTTTTGTATTGTTACCATTTGAATCAATGATGTTATTCAAATTTTTTTCAATTTTATTGTCACCATTTTTTAAATCATTCAAATTAAATTTTATTTGACTATTTTCTTCAACTTTTTTTATTAAATTTTCATTACTTATAAAATTACTAGAATTTTTTTCAATAAAATCATCATCAGCCAAATCAGTAAAAGTATATTTTCTTTTTTTTGACATTATAAAATTCCTCCATTACTGTTTGAATCTTTATTATTGTCAATGTTTATGTTTGTTTGTTGTTCTTCTTTTGATTCCATATTATTTATAATATTTTCGCTACTATAAATAATTGTGTTGATATTATTAGTATTAACCATATTTGTATTTATGATTGGTTCTTGTTTTACTATTGTTTCACTACTATTTAAAGATTTTTCTTTGTTATAAAGAACATAATCTAAAATTTCTTGCTTTAAATTATGGTACTCATCTTGATATTTACTTTTAAAAGAACTCATAACAATAGGAACTCTTTCATAACCAACAGAAGCTGTTGATTTAGTTGTTGAACTAATAAAATTTGAAGTTACATAAACTCCCTGAACTTTTAATTTTGGTCTTAATGCATGCTCAATTATGTCATTATGAATTGTTACTCGAGTATTAACTTTTGTAGGAATAGCAATTATTTTCATTTCAGGATTATTTTTTTTCTGAAATTCTTTAGCTGCATTAATGATTCTTTTTAAACCCAAAGTAGCATATTGGTCTGGTTCAAAAGGAACTAATGAAACATCTACAACAGAAAGAGTTGTTGCTACTACAACTGACATAGCTGGTGGTGTATCAATAATTACGTAATCATAAATTTCATTAAGTTTGTTAATTAACATTTTTAAATTTGATTGATTTATTTGTCCTGAATTAACCATAAAATCAAAATAATTCAATTCATCATTACCAGGTATTATAAAAAGATTGTCACTTACTCTAACTATAACTTGTTCTAATGAACATTCACCTTTTAAAAAGTCTATAATTGCATATTCAAGATCATCAGGTCTTTTTCCAAAAGTTGCAATGACATTTCCTTGACCATCTAAATCTACTATAATCACTTTTTTGTTATCTCTTGCAAGAGATGCAGCTAAATTTGTTGATAAAGTTGTTTTTAAAACTCCACCCTTGTTATTAACTACCCCTATTTTCATAATATAAAACTCCAAATACTATATAAAATTGTCAATAATTACTATAACAATTATGTAATAGATTATATTTTAAATACATAATTAATTACATAATATTTAGATAGATTTATCTTCTTTTCAATAATTACATAATCAGTTATGTATTTATTTATTTTTTTCAATAATTACGTAATTGGATATGGAATTTTTGTTCCATAATATATTTTTTTAATAATTACGTAATCAAATACGGAGTTATTAAAGTTTTTGTTTACTTTCAATAGTTACGTAATTAGATATGTAATTATATTTGATTTGATACTTTATATATATGTTTGTTGTAATTATGCAATCAAATACGTAATTATTATAGTTTAAACTATCACCCACTTATATTCAATAATTACGTAATTAATTCTATACTTATTAAATTTTATGTTTTTCATAATAACTTTCTATAGTGTTTAAAATGGTGTAAGTTGATTTTATATTTTTTGTTTTTTAAATATTTGATCTATATTTGATGTTGTAAAAATTCCTAAACCAAAAAAAATCAATTTTAAAGCATTTTTAAAAACTTTTAAAAAAAAGTAATAGATTTACACACTTTTTTCTTTAAATGCTCTAAAATGGCTTAAAAACATTATTATTTCAGATTTTTTTAAGTTTGTTTTGTATAAAACATTTTTTGAAGCATAGATTTCTTTAATATTAAAATCTTATTTTTTAAGTTCTTGCTTTAAACTAAAACAACAAAGATAATATATCTTGTTATTTAAGTATTACTT
>JAIDMU010000208.1 GCA_029050415.1 Malacoplasma sp. | reverse complement strand
GTGAGCAGGTACATGACCGCGAAATAGGCAGGAGTGTCCCGGCGTCGGCGGTGGCCTTGCTGGGCTTTCACCAGCTCCATCCGCTGACGGTGGATGGGGGTAAGGAACATGGAGCCGGTAAAGCGGCGAATGACTGTATGCAGGCGGGCGTCCATGTGAGGATTGCGGGGAAGCGTCTCCATGATCGCCTCTTTGTAGCCTGCAACACCAGCTTCGGTGCGCTCTGCCAGCCAGGGGCAGCTCTGCGCGGTGCAGCCCTTTTGCGGAACAAAATCCGTGCAGCTCTTGCAGTCAACGTGTTCTGGTCTGTACTGGAATGTGTTGCAAAACAACGATTTGTCTCCTTTCCCGGACAAAGAAAAAGGCCGGTCAGAGAAAACAAAAAATCTCCGTCCGGCTGTCTGTCCGATATTGAATTAGCGTTCCTGACTGCGCTGGCGTTTCTTCATCCAGTTCTCCAGCAGGCCGATGATGGTTTTTAATGCTTTTTTATTCTTTGATTTCAAAATAATTTTCTCCCATTTTTATTTCTAAATTATTATTGTTAGTATTTTCTTGATAGTCGATTTTAACTTTTTTAGTTTTTGTAAAATTAAAAGAATTTTTTATTGTATAAGTTCTGCTACTACCATCAATAGTAATTTTTACAATAATCAAATAATAACCTGTCATATTTTGATCAAAAAATATTCCATTTGTACCTATGTCTAACTGATATAAATTAGTTTTATTATCTTTAATTAATTGATAATTTTTTAAAGAATAATTATAAAAGTTAGCTGTTAGAACATTATTTTCTTGCAAATCACTAATACTGTTTGTTTCAAATAATTGATTTTCTTTATAGTATCCTACTTTAAAAGAAATAATTTCAGCTTTTAGTGCTGTGTTATTTAATTTTTTGATACTTAAAAGATCAAAAAAAGATTGGTTACTATCGTTATAATTTGGAACAATAAACTGGAAATTATTATAGGTATTACTTTGGTTTCCATATTTTATTGTTTCATTTAACTGTTTAACTTGTGAAGAAATTCAAATGCTTTTGATTTGATTAATATTACTAACAAAAATTTCAGTTAAATCATATGAGTTTTTTTGATATAAATTTATATCAAAAATTAAACTTATATTTTTTAAATCGTTAATAAAATTTGATATGCTTTCTACAGTAATTTCACTTTCTGATATTTTGTCAAATTGTGAAACATTTAAATCAAAAGATAAATTGATTTGAAACATAGAGTTTATATTATTTGATAAAAACTGGTCTTCATTCATATCTAAAACAATTGTTGCACTATATATTTGACTAGCATCAGGAAAACCATATTGAAAATTTGCTGGAATTTTGGTGTTTTGTTTATATAAACTTATTTGGCTTACACTTTGACCAGGCATTACTGCTTTAGCTAAAATAGAGCCAACTGGAACATTAAAATTTCCAGCAATATGGATATCAAAATTAAGAAAAATTTTATTTTCATTAAAATTAATTTTTAATTCCCCATACCTTATATCTACATACTTATTAGTTCTGATATTGTAAGGATCTTTATTGGTTGAAAAGGTTTTAATGTAGTAATTACTTGTATTATTTTCTTTAGTTATTATGTACATGATTTACTCTATAAGAATCTTAAAATTTGTTTCTGCTTTCTTTAATTTTTTATAATAAGTTGAATAACTGTAAGGTAATTCACCTCAAAATTTATTTTCAATATAAATAGAAATTAGAAGTTCAGCTTCTTCTTTTGCTAAATTTTTTAAAGCATTTTCAACTATATCTATATATTGCTTATCTGGTCAAATGTCTTCTAAATTTAATGAACAAAATCCCTTAGCATTTGTTGATGAAATAATTAAATTTTCTATTTTTACTTTTTTAATTTTGTAGTCTTTAAATAATTGATTTAAGTTTTTAAAATTCACACAATCCTTTCACATATAATATAAAAATTAATAATTAGATTTTAGAGATATCAAATTTTTTAAGTCAATTTTAAATATAGAAAATTTAAAAGAAAAAATCCCTATCTTATAGAT
>JAIDMU010000207.1 GCA_029050415.1 Malacoplasma sp. | reverse complement strand
AATTCAAGTTGAAATTGTTGAAGAACATGGAAATCTATTTATAAGAAAAAAAGAAGAAAAAGAATTAAATCAAAAATTAGTAGTTTTTTTACAAAGAGAAACAGGAAAAAATGATAAATTAATTTCAGAATATGAAAAAACTACTAAAGATGTTGTTGAACTAAAAAAAGATTTGGAAGAAATTTTAAATCTAGAATTTCCTATAATCAGAAAAAATGAAGATTTAAGATTTGTAAAAGAAACTTCTACAAATGTAGCAAGTAATTTTAAAGAATTGTTTATTGATGATTCTGTTTGTTTAGGAATTTTTGAACCAGGTGGTGGAAGTTTAAAAAATGATTTAGAACATATTGTTAATTCAAACTCATTTAAAGATATTTTTGAATCCCCACCAAAAACATCTATTGAACAAATTAAAGATGAAGAAACTAATGATTTTCCAATTATTCAAATTGATAAACTTGATGTTTATCAAAGATATGCTGTTAGATCATCTTTAAAGGATAATACTGTGGTTTTTGGTCCCCCAGGTACTGGAAAATCTGAAGTGATTTCAAATATTATTGCAAATGTTTTGTTTAATGGCAAAGATGTTATGATGGTTTCAGAAAAAGCTGCTGCTTTAGAAGTGTTGAAAAAAAGATTGAAATCTTTAAATATTTTTATGCTTTTAATTTATGACATTAATAATAAAAAAGAGTTTTTTAATTCAATACAAAATCTTTCTAAATTTATAGGAAATAGTTGATTAGTTAATAATGGAAATATTTATAAAGATGAAATAAAAGAAGAAAAAATTAAAGACACTTTGCTTGAAGCAAAAAATTTCAAAAATTTAATCCAAAAGTTTGAGGAACTAAAAAAATTTAAACATAACAATCAAACATATATTGATTTTCTTAATAATGTTATTAAAATTGGAAATTTTAAAACCTTATTAGATATTAAAAACTCAGATATTGTTTTTAAAATAGAAAGTTTCATTTCCAATAACAATATTTCTAAAAAAGAATTTTTTGAATTACTAAATAATTATGTAAATTTTATTGAATCAGAAAATATTTCTAAAATAGATGATTATAAAAT
>JAIDMU010000206.1 GCA_029050415.1 Malacoplasma sp. | reverse complement strand
GATCATCAATAATTTTTTTTAAAATAAAATCAAAAAAAATTATTTCATTCTCTAAATTAACATTGTTTTTTTGTAAAATTTTTAACAATATTTGATTTGCAGATAAATTCAAACAATCAATATCAAAATATTTTTTAAAAATAAAATTTTGGTTATTTTTTAAAATTTTATTAAACAAATGAATAACTAAATCTCTTTTATCAACTAAGTTTCTGTTTACGCAATTTATTAATGCTAGATTTAATCCTATTTCATAAGTTTTCACATTTTTAAAAAACACACCAGGGGTATCAATAAGATATAATGAATCAGAAATTTTAATATTTTCAGACTTTCTTGTTACACCTGGTCTATTTTCAACGTTTAAAATCTTTTTATTAAATAAAAAATTTATCAATGATGATTTACCAATATTTGGTAATCCAACAACTATACCAATGAAAACAGGATTTTTTAATCCTTTTTTTAAAAGTAAATTTTTTTTATTCTCTAAATTTAAATCGATATAACTGATTATTCTTTTTTTATCCTTTTGATTTTTAATAGATGCATAAAATAAATTCTTATCTTTATTTTTTTCATCTATTAAATCATTTTTTAATGCAATTTTAACTATTGGTTTATTGTTAAAAATACCAATTAATTCATTATTAGAAGATGAATAGGGAAGTCTTGAATCAATTACTTCCAAAACAAAATCTATATTTTTTTTCTTTTCAGAAATCACATCTACTGTTTTTTTCATGTGACCAATGAATCAATTTATTTTTTTTTCTTGATTTTCCATGTTTAAATATTTTTTCTTGATGCACTTAAAAAACTATAAAAGATAGGATTGGGATTTAAAATTTTAGTTGTAAATTCTGCATGAAATTGACAAGCAACAAAAAATTTATGATTTTTAATTTCAATAATTTCCACTAAATTCTTTTCCTTATTAATACCTGAAAAAACAAAACCATTTTTTTCAAAAAGATCTGTATACTTTGAGTTAAATTCATAACGATGTCTGTGTCTTTCCAAAATTTCATCTCTTTTATAAATGCTGTATGTTTTTGTATCAGGTTTAATTTGACATGCAAAATTTCCAAGTCTTAAAGTTCCTCCTAAATTATGATCTTTTTCTTTTCCTTCTAAAATAGTAATAATAGGATTTGAAGTATTTTCATCAAATTCAGTACTATTAGCATCATTTATTTGTAAAACATTTCTAGCAAATTCTATACAAGCTAGTTGCATTCCTAAACAAATGCCAAAATATGGTATATTATTTTCTCGAGCAAATTTTATTGCTAAAATTTTTCCTTCAATTCCTCTTATTCCAAAACCACCAGGAACTAAAATTCCATCATATGTTTTTAATTCTGATACATTTTCTTCATTAATTGTTGAAGAATCAATAAATTCAATTCTAATTTCTGTATTTAAGTAAAAAGAAACAATCTCTAAACTTGAAATAATTGATAAATAAGTATCTGATGCATCCAAATATTTTCCAACTATAGCAATTCTTGCTTTGTATTTTTTAGGTTTTTTTATTAAAGCAACAAAATTATCTCAGTTCTTATAACCTGTTCTTTGTGGTGTTTTTAATTTAAAAAAATCAAATATAGAATTTTGAATTTTTTGCATTTCCAATGATTCTGGCATTAAATAAATATGTTTTAAATTTATTAAAGAAAAAATATTTTCTTGTTTTATACCTGTAGTTAAATTAATTTTATTTTTTAAACTTTCTGTCAATTCATCTTTAGATCGAACTAATAATAAATTAGGAAAAATACCAAAAGACATTAATTCTTTAACAGAATGTTGTAATGGTTTTGTTTTAAGATCATTACTAGTTAATAAAGCAATTAAAGGAACAGTATGAATAAACATAACCTGATTAAGATACTTTGATCTTAACTGTCTAAGTGATTCTAAAAAAGGAACAGATTCAATATCCCCAACAGTTCCACCAACTTCAACAACCAAAAAATCAGGTTCATATTTGTTACATAAACTAATTACTTTTTCTGATATAGCATCTGTAATGTGTGGAACAACTTGAACAGTTGCACCTAAAAATTTTCCATCTCTTTCTTTTTGTAGTGTTTCATAATAAATTTTTCCAGCAGTTACATTTGATTCTTTTGGTAAGTTAATATTTAAAAATCTTTCATAATTACCAATATCCAAATCAGTTTCATGACCATCAGATGTAACAAAAACTTCACCATGTTGCCCAGGTGCCATAGTACCTGCATCAACATTAAGGTATGGATCAAATTTCATAATTAATACTTTCATATTAAAGCATTTTAACATTGCACCTAAACTTGAACAAGCAACACCTTTTCCAAGACTTGAAAAAACACCACCTGTAACAATTAAAATTTTTGTTTTGCTATTTAACTTTGTTAATTTCATAACTATTCTTCAATTTTTTACATGTTTATATATATTTAATTATTATAAGAAAAAAACCTTAAAAATTAAGGTTTTAATTAATTAAAAAGTTAATCTTCAGAAAGAATTTTAACAAATGTATCATGAGGAACTGAAACGTTTCCAATTGCTTTCAATCTTTTTTTACCTTCTTTTTGTTGTTCTAATAATTTTTTCTTTCTAGTAATATCACCACCATAACATTTTGCTAAAACATTCTTTCTCATTGCTGAAACAGTTTCTCTAGCAATTATTTTTCCTCCGATAACAGCTTGAATTGGTATTTCAAATTGGTGTTTAGGAATATTTTCTTTTAGTTTTAAACAAATTTTTCTTGATCTATCACTAGCAAATTGACGGTGCATAATCGTTGATAAAGCATCAACTTTGTTTCCATTAAGTAAAATATCTACTTTAACTAAGTCTTGTTTCATATAATTAACAATTTCATAATCTAAAGTTGCATATCCTTTTGAACAAGATTTTAATTTATCAAAAAAACTATACATAATTTCTGCCAATGGAATAAGATAAATTACTTTTTTTCTACTAACATCCACATTAACTAAATCAATATATTCTCCACGATAATTTTGGCACAACTCCATAACATTACCCAAATATTCATCTGGAACAACAATTTGTGCTTTAACAAAGGGTTCTTGAATTTCTTTATATGTTGTTTTATCTGGTAATTTTGCTGCTGAATCAATTTCTAAAACTTTATTATCATTCATAATAACTTTATAAATAACAGAAGGAGCTGTAGCAATTAAAGCAATATTAAACTCTCTATCAAGTCTTTCTCTAATCACATCCATATGTAACAAACCTAAAAAACCACATCTTATTCCAAAACCTAATGCTTGTGATGTTTCATACTCATATGTTAGTGAAGAATCGGATAAATAAATTTTTTCTAATGCTTCTTTAAATAACTCATATTGTGTACTATCAATAGGATACAAACCACAATAAACCATTGGAAGAATTTTTTTATAACCTGGTAAAGATTCAGAAGCAGGGTTTGCAGCATCAGTAATTGTATCTCCAACACTAATACTTTTAATATTTTTAATGGATGCAGCAACTCATCCTACTTCACCTGCAACTAATCTTTCTTTATTAATGATTTTTGGAGTGTTAACACCAACAGCTGTCACTATAAAAGTTTCTTTATTAGACATAAATTGAATTTTAGTTCCAATTTTAATTTGTCCATTTTTTATCCTTACTAAACAAACAGCACCTTTATATGCATCATAATATGAATCAAAAATTAGTGCTTGCAAAGGTTTATTATCATCAGAATCTAGTGGCGCTGGAATTTTATCAACTATAGCTTGCATAATTTTATCTATATTTAAGCCACTTTTTGCAGATACTAAAGGTGCTTCAGAACAATCTAAACCAATTGATTCTTCAATTTGTTTTTTTACTCTTTCAACATCAGCAGAAGGTAAATCTATTTTATTAATTACAGGAACTATTTCTAAATTATTTTCTAATGCTAAATAGACATTAGATAGTGTTTGTGCTTCTACACCTTGAGATGCATCAACAATTAATAAGGCACCTTCACAAGCAGCTAAACTTCTAGAAACTTCATAAGTAAAATCAACATGACCAGGAGTATCAATCAAGTGAAAATAATAGTCTTTATTATCTACGGGATTATGATATATAAGTTGAACAGCATTTAATTTAATGGTTATTCCTCTTTCTCTTTCAATATCCATAGAGTCTAGAATTTGATTTTTCATTTCTCTACTAGTTAAAGTATTTGTAAATTCAATTATTCTATCTGAAAGAGTAGATTTGCCATGGTCAATATGTGCTACAATACTAAAATTTCTAATATATTTTTTATTTATTTTTTCCATATTTCTATTTATTTTAATAAGTCATTTTCTTTAATTTCTAAATTACCATTTATTAATTCTTTAACAAAATTTCTTTTTTTTCCTTCAATTTGAATTTCTTTTACTAAAATATTAAAATCCAAAGTAGCAATTTCTAAGCCTTCTTTTGAAATTTTTACAATAGTTCCAGCTTCATTATTAGATTCATTATTGGTTAATTCACAATTAAATAATTTTATTTTTTTCTTTTGATATTCACAATAAGCACCTGGTAAATCTGACAAACCCCTAATTAAATTTCTAATATTTATTGATTTTTGATTAAAATCTATTTTTTCATTTTCTTTTAAAATATTGTAAGCAAAACTTACTTTTGATTCATCTTGATTAATAGGTTTGTATTCTTTATTAAAAACTTTTTCTAAATCATCAAAAACTATCTCATAAACCAAATTATTCATTTTTTTAAAAAGTGAAGATGTAGTATCAGTATCTTCAATGTTTATAATTTTTTGACAAAAAACAGGTCCAGCATCCATTTTTTTAACTGTTTTCATTAAGCACACACCTGTTTTAGTTTCACCATTTATAATTGCTCAATGAATTGGAGCACCTCCTCGATATTTGGGTAATAGAGAAGCATGCACATTAACACATCCAAATTCAGGAATTGATAAAATTTCTTCTGGAATAAATTGTCCAAATGCACAAGTCACAAATGCAAATGGATTTAAATCAATTAAATTTTTTTTAATTTCTTTTATCTTTGTAGGTTGAAAAAAAAGAATATTTTTTTCAATAGCAAATTTTTTAACTTCTGAAAAAATAATTTCTTTTTTTCTACCAGAAAATTTATCAGGTTGACAAACAACTGC
Source organism: Malacoplasma sp. (assembly GCA_029050415.1). Classification (GTDB taxonomy): domain Bacteria; phylum Bacillota_I; class Bacilli_A; order Mycoplasmatales; family Mycoplasmoidaceae; genus Malacoplasma. The sequence continues at coordinate 199 of JAIDMU010000206.1, read as the reverse complement.
TACAACATTATACTTTTTTTCTAACAAAGCTTTTAATGCAAAAGTAGCAATTTCAGGAGTTCCCATAAAAACTATTTTTTTGTTTTCACAACAGTTTCTTTTTTCTCCCATTTTTCTTTTTCTCTCTTTTCTTTTTCTTGTTTTTTTACTAATTTTTTTTCTTCTTTTTGTGCTTGTTTTTCATTATATAAAGCTAGTT
>JAIDMU010000205.1 GCA_029050415.1 Malacoplasma sp. | reverse complement strand
GGAATGAATACTTTAATTGCTTTATCTACTGGAATAAGTTTTTTTTATAGTTTTGTAATAATGATAATTATTTTTTTAAATAATAATAATCTGGGTATTGATACAATGTATGAATCTGGTGCAGTTATTATTACTATTTTAATGATTGGTGATTTAATTACTGATAAAATCAGAAAACAAGCAAATAAGGATTTATCTAGTTTAGAACACCTTCAAAATAATTATGTTTATGTTGTTAATAATAAAAAAATTGAGAAAAAGGATATAAAATCTGTAAAAATTAATGATACGATTTTTGTATCTAAAGGCAATAGAATCCCATTAGATGGAGTTTTATTATCAAAAAAAGCTTTAATTAATGAATCGGTTATAACAGGTGAATCTAAACCAGTTGTTAAGTGAAAAAACAATAATTTATTGAATGGTTCTATAAATTTGGGTGAATCAATTAAATTAAGAGTTTCTAATTTGTTAAGTGATTCTTATTTAAACAAAATAATTGAAAAAATAGAAGAGTTACAATCACAAAAAACTAACCAACAAAAATTGGCAGATAAAATATCAAAAGTTTTTATTCCAATTGTTATAACTTTTTCAATTTTAGGTTTTTTAATTCAATTTTTTTTAGGTAATGTTTTTCATGTTTGATATGAAAATCAAGGATTGAATTTAGATTACTTAATAACTTGATCTGGTCCAAATTTACCAGCAACTGGTTATATTTCTTTAGATCAACTTAGTAAGTCAATTTATCTTTTCATAACAATATTAATTATTGCTTGTCCGTGTAGTTTAGGTTTAGCTGTTCCTTTAGCAATTTCAGTTGGTTCTGCTAAAGCTATGAAAAATTCTATTTTATTTAATAACATTGATGTTTTTGAAAAAATGAAATTTGTTAATGCTGTTGCTTTTGATAAAACTGGTACTTTAACAACTGGAAATTTTATTTTAGAAAAATATATTGGAAAAAACAATTTAAGTTTAATTTATCAGTTAGAGTCATTTTCATTGCATCCTTTAGCAAAATCTTATGTTGAATGATTTTTAAAAAATAATGAAAATTTAAAATTGAAAAAATTAAATAGTAAAAATATAAAAGAAGTACCAGGAATTGGAATTGTTTATAAAGAAAAAAATGATATTTATACAATAAGTTCTTTACACTATGTAAAAGAAAAAAGATTTTTTATATCAAATAAAATTAATGAAGAAATAGCTAATTTACCTGATAATAAACTTTACAGTTATATAGTTTTATCAAAAAACAAAAAAGTTGAAACAATTGTGGTTTTAGTTGATGAATTAAGACCAAATGTTAAAAAAACAATTGAATTGTTTAAAAAATTAAAAATAAAAACATTTCTTATTACTGGAGATAATAAAAAAACTGCTTATTATTTGAATAAGGAATTAAATTTTGATGACATTTATTTTGAAGTTAATCCAGAACAAAAAAAAGAAATTATACAAAAAATAAAACAAGAAGGAAATTTTGTTAGTTATGTTGGAGATGGATTAAATGATGTTCTAGCTTTAGAAAGTTCGGATTTAAAAATAGTTATTAATGAAGGATCTGAAATTGCAAAATCAGTTAGTGAAATCATTTTAATAAATGGTGATATTTACAATGTTTATAAATCAATTAAAATTACATTACAAACCAGAAAATTTATAACGTTTAATTTAATTTGAGCTTTTGCTTATAATGCTATTTCGATTGTTTTAGCAATATTTGGTTTTATTAACCCAATTTTAGCTGCACTTATTATGTCACTAAGTTCAATTAGTGTTCTTTTAAATTCTTTAATTTTTAAATTTAAGAAGATTAAATAGATTGTTTCAAAAAATAAAAAAGATTTTTTTATAATAAAAACATTATGAAAATAGCAATAGTTTATGGTTCAACTTTAGGAAATACAGAAAGCGCAGCTTTTGAAATAAAAAAAGAATTTAATTTGGAAAATATTGATGTTTTAAATGTTAGTAATACATCTCCTGAAAAAATTAATGAATATGATAAATTAATTTTTGGTACTTCAACATGAGGACTTGGAGACTTGCAAGATGATTGAGATGCTTTTGATTTTAGTAAATTAAAAATCGAAAATAAAACTGTAGCAATTTTTGGAATGGGTGATAGTGAAGTTTATGCATTTACATATTGTGATTCAATTGCAAAACTGCATAAAATTTTAAAATCAAAAAATGCTAACATTGTTGGATATGTTTCTGATAAGGATTATAAATATACAAAATCTGAATCTGTAGTAGATGGGATGTTTTTGGGTTTAGCACTAGATAATGATAATTTTGAAGATTTAACAGAATCTAGAATTAAAAAGTGAGTTAGTGAAATCAAAAAGCACTTTATTTAATTGCAAAAATGAATAATGAATTAAATCAAAATTGATACCCAGAATATTTTTCTAATCTAGATGATAATGTCCCTAAATTTTTATTTAGAGTTGATTGTAAATCTCCTGAGGAAGTTTTTCAAAAAGGCTTAATAATAAATAGCAAAGATAAATTCAGTTTTTTTGATTATTTTTTTAATATTTACAGTTGTACAAGTTCTGAACCTGAAGATTGTTATATTAATGCTTTTGAAACAATTTCTGAAGCCTTAATAAATTTTAGAAAAAATCTTTTTGCAATTAATCAAGAAATAGAAAATTTATATTTATATAAAATTAGATGTGATGAATTTTTTTTTAACAAACAAATCACCAGACTTTCCATACCTGGAGCTTTAATTGAAAATCAAATTAAAACTACTAATAGAAATGAATTAAAAAAAATAATTTTTGCTTTTAATGATTATGGTCAAAGATTTTCTAATAATTATGAATGATTTACTGTAAAAAATATTGAAAGTAATCAAATTTTTTCTGCTTCTCATATTAAATTTATTTTTAAGAAGTCTTTGAATAAAAAAAATAAAAAAAATGTCAATTTTGATATTTTGCCTGAAATTGAAGAAACTATTTTTAGAAATCCTAATTACTTTGATTTAAATACACAAGCAAATAAAAGAGCATTTGTTTATCCTGAATTTTTAGCTAGTAAAGAAATAGAATTTAAAAATGAAACTTACTATTTTGAAGATACTAATAAAATTGTTTCTTTAATAAATCCAAATCAAAGAACTTTTAGTTCAAATAATGTTATTGAAGAAATAAAAATAATTCCTATCGTTAAAAAAACTAAAATTTTTGATAAAAATAACAAACAAAGGATAATTAAAAGCAATTTTTATAAGGAAGAAATAAATAATTATTATTATGAAAATTTTTTAAATCAAG
>JAIDMU010000204.1 GCA_029050415.1 Malacoplasma sp. | reverse complement strand
GCATATATCTAAAATTTATGTATTAATAAAATAGCATGAAAAAGCAAACAAGATATTTTTATATATTAAATTTTTCCTTTTTTTTAAAAAAAAAAGGTGTTTTCACACCTTTATTTTTGTATTTCTTATGATCTTAATAGAAATTCAAATTCTTCTTTAAATGTTTTTAAAATCTGATTACATATTTCTTTACTAGCACCATAAATTTCATAATAGATTTTAAATTTAGGTTCTGTACCTGATAATCTAAACTTGATTCACATATCATCTTCTAAATGTCACTCTAAAGCTTTAGCTGGTTCATTTCAATTAATACTAACAATTTTAATTCCTAAAATATCTTCATTTTTTATTTTTTGGAATTTTTCTAATTTCATTTGCATTTCTTCTTTTCAATTTAAAGATTCAATTCTGTATGAAACTGTTTCACCAGATCAGTAACCAAATTCTGCAAAAATTTCATCTAAATAATCTATTAATGTTCTTTCATCATCATCTAGATAAGTAAAAATTTCTAAGGCTAATGCTGCTGCTTGAAAGCTATCCTTATCTCTATTGATATCAGAATTTAAAGATCCTATTGCTTCTTCAAACCCAACTACAAATTCCATTGAATCAATATTTTTATCAATTTCAGCACCTACTCATTTAAAACCAGTTGGAGTTCTTAGTACTTTTGCTCCATATTTAGCTGCAATTCTATCAATATAATTTGTTGATACATAAGTTGAAACAATGAAAGGTACTTTTTCAAATTGTTTGTTTTGTAAAACATAGTTTGTAAAAATAATTCCCATTTCATTACCTGTTAAATAATGTCATTTATTTCTGTGTTTTACAGCTACTGCTAGTCTATCAGCATCAGGATCTACACCAAGCATAATTTTTGCTTTAAGTTTTTCTGCATACTGAACAGATAAGTTAAAAGATACTTTTTCTTCAGGATTAAATGAAGGAGAATAAGTAAAATTTGAATCAGGAATAGATTGTTCAGGAACTGAAAAAATATTTTCATATCCTAATGTTTTTAGTAAGTAAGGCAAATCATAACATGCTGTACCATGATGTGGTGTGAAAACAACAGGAAAGTTTTTTTGTCTATAAATATTTGTATTAATTAAACATTTATATGATGCATCAAAATAACTTTCAACAATTGTGTCATCAAAATATGAAATTAAATTTTCATTAGGAGTGTAAGTGTTATTAATAATTGTTTTAGGTTCAGGCATATAAGAAATTATTTGGTTTGCATCATCATCTAAAATTTGTCCACCAGTTTTTCCATAAACTTTAAAACCTAAATAATTTTTTGGATTATGACTAGCAGTAATAATAATACCAGCATCAGTTTGTGCTTCTTTAACACTATAAGAAACAATTGGTGTAGCTTTCATTTGATTATTTTTAAATAAAAAAACTTTAATTCCAAAACTAGTTAAAGTTCTAGCAACTATCATTGCATAATAATCTGCATTTTTTCTTGTATCATGTGCAACAATAACAGTGGGATTTTCTTTTTGACTTAACAATCACTTAGCAACACCTTCAGTCATTTGTTGGTAGGTAAAAATATTCATTTGATTAGTCCCAGGACCTACAGTTGCTCTAATTCCAGCTGTACCAAATTGCATTTTTTCATTAGAAAAATATGCATTAATTTCTTCAGCAGACATATCCAAAATAAACTTTTTATACTGATCATTAATTCTAGTAGAAGTAATTCAATCATCAGCAATGGGATTTGTTTTTATATACTCAATAGAACTAGTATCTCAATTTTTCATAACATTAAATTCCTTTATAATTTAAATCTTTTTTTGTAAAACGACTTTTTAGTAAATCATTAATAGTATATTCTATATACTTACCATCTCAATTAAAAATATAGATTTTACAGTTATTTGATTCCATAAATTCACTCATAAACTGTCTACACATTCCACATGGTGTAGCAAAATCATTTGAATCAGTTAATAAATATAATTCATCAATTTGTTTGTGTCCATTACTAACTGCTGTAGAAATAGCATTTCTTTCTCCACAAAGTGTTACAGGATAAGAAGAATTTTCTACATTAACCCCATAATAAAAAGAGTTACCTGCTTTACAAATTGATGCAACTCTAAAATTTGAATATGGTACATATGCATTGTGAATTACTTCTTTTAATTTTGAATATATTGTACTAATATTTTTATCACTCATTTCTTTCTCCAAAACTATTTACTTACTTTTAATATTGTTTTATTTAAATCAATTTTTTTATCACTTATCTCAATATTTTCTTTAATTTTGTTTAATATTTGTTCATCAATTTCACTAGATGCATAAACAGTTATAATTGTTTCATTTTTTTTAACAAATTCACCAGAATATTTATTTAAATATAAGCCAGATAAAAAATCTAATTTATCATTTTTTACTTTTCTACCTGCTTTTAAATCTATTAATATCAATCCTAACTGTTTATTAGAAGTAAAATTAACATACCCATCTTTTCATGATTTGATTTCTTTTTTAAATTTTGGATTATAAAAATTATTTAAATTTTGAATTGTTTTTAAATTACCTTGCTGAAATTTATTTCAATTCAAAAAAGCAGTAATTGCTTTTTTACTATTAATAGCATTTTCGATTTTTGTGATTGCTTCATCTGGTGTTTTGCAAATATTTAAATCTAATAAAATGTCTTTAGAAAATTCAAATATCAATTCTTTTAAATACAAGCATTCAAATTTTCCTTGTAAAAAATCTACTGCTTCTTTAACCTCTATTAAATTGCCCAAACATCTTCCTAACGGTTTATTCATATCAGTGTAATGAACTAAAACATTTTTATTAAATTTTTTTCCTACAGCTATACAAAGTTCACCAAATTCTATTGCATCATTTAAATTACTAAAAAAAGCACCATCACCTACTTTTACATCCAAATAAATATGATTAGTATTTAATGCAATTTTTTTAGACATAATTGAAGCAACTATCAAAGAAATATTATTAATAGTTCCTGATGTGTCTCTTAATTCATAAAGAATTTTATCTGCTGGAACAATGTCTTTAGTTTGTTGCATTATAAAAAAATGATTTTTTAACAAAATTTCTGTTGCTTCTAAATTAGTTAAATCAGTTTTCATATTAATAGAATCTAATTTATCAATAGTTCCACCTGTATACCCTAATCCCCTACCAGAAATCTTTGCTACATTAACATCTAAACAACTTAATAAAGGTAAAATTATCAAACTTACTTTATCACCAATTCCACCAGTTGAATGTTTATCAATCAAATTTTCAACTGAACTTGGTCAACTAAAAATTTTGCCACTATTAATTATTGCTTTTGTCAAATAAAAAGTTTCATCAAAATCTAATTTATTAAAATATATAGTCATTAAAAAAGCAGTAATTTGATAATCTTTTATTTCATTGTTTAATAAGCCATTAATAAAAAAATCGAATTCTTTTTCACTTATTTTTTTATTATTTTTTTTCTTTTCAATTAAATCTAAAATTGTCATAATTCATTTATATTTTCAATATTGTTTTTAAAGCTAAATCTATCATTGAAACAAATTTAGTTTGTCTATCATGAGCACTCATTGATTCATGAGTAACTAATGAATCTGAACATGTAAGTAAGGTTGCTGCTTTTTTGTTTAATTTAATAGCATTAGCAAATAATGCGAAAGATTCCATTTCAACTGCTTCAGCTTTAGTATCTGCAATTATTTGATCTAAATTTCTTTTTGATCCATAAAAAATATCAGAACTATGAATTCTAGCTTCTTTTAATAGAATATTGTTTTCACTAGCAGTTTTTTTAATTAATTCATTTAAACTATTATTTCCCAACAAAACATTATTAGGTGCTTCAACTCCAATTAACTTTGCAAAAGTTGATTCACTATATGCTTCTTTTGTAAGTATTAAATCACCTACATTAATATTTTTTGAATATGAGCCTGCACTTCCAACTCTAATGATTGCATCAACATCATAAAAATGAAATAATTCATAACTATATATACCAATTGATGGAATTCCCATTCCGTGACCCATAATAGTTATTTTTTTATTTTTATATTCTCCTGTAAAAGCAAGCATTCCTCTAACTTCATTAACTAGTTTAATATTAGTTAAAAAGTTTTCAGCCATTCACTTTGCTCTAAGTGGGTCTCCAGGCATTAATACAACTTTTGCAATATCTTCTTTTTTTGCAGTATTATGTGGTGTCATATAACTCTCCATATCATTATTAATAAAGATATAAAAAATTTTAATGTTAAATTGCTAGATAAAAATAAAAAAATGAGTTTTTACACTCATTTTTGTTTTATTTGAAAATAAAAACAACCCATTTACTTGTGTATGTTTAGATTGCATCACATCCACTAGTAAACCGATTGTTTTCTTTTTTTTAGCCACTATCCGATACATGCACATACCGGTAGGTGAAGCATGCTAACCACAAGATTTGATTATTCCGACAAATAACCAAATGGCTTTGTTGTTATATTCTTCTGATCAAAAGGGGTCGCTTCATCTAAAAAAAGTATTTTGTCGAGGTAACACTTTCTCTCTAACAATTAAACCCATAATAATAATAACATAAAAAAATGAAAATCAACAGAAAAATGCAAAAAATTTAATTTTTTTTGAGTTAAAATTAAATTTTTGACTATTTTTTAACAAAAATTACCCAAATAATAGGTAAAAATAGATTAAATTTTTATAAATTAAAAAAATTTTTAAATAAATTTACCTAAACTTAACCTTTGTTTTCTGTATATTATTAAAGTAAGGG
>JAIDMU010000203.1 GCA_029050415.1 Malacoplasma sp. | reverse complement strand
GTCCAGAATATGTAGAACCAGTAAAAATAAAAAAAGAAGAAAAAATAAATTTCATTGATAGTTTAGTTGTTGAAAAGGTTAATAATTTTAATGAAAATAATTTAGATGATGTTTTATTAGATGAAAATTTAAATGACAGTGATTATGAAATTTTTGAAGAAAAAATTAATGAAGAATTTAGTTTAGATAATGTTGATACTTTAATAAATAATGAAAGTTTAGTTAATGATAATGAAAAAGTTAACAATGGATTATATAATCTTGAAATTTCTGTTCCTAAAGATTATGAAGTAAATTTAAATTTAATTGATTTAAGTGATAAAGAAATAGCTGAATTTGAACAAGAGGAAAAACAAGAAATTAATTTTTTAGATGAACAAAATTCTGATAATGCTAGTTTAAATAATGCTGTAACTGAAATCAAAGAAAATGAAATTGAAATTTCAATTCCAGAAAATTTTGAAGACACAACTGTTAATTTTGAAAATGATAAAACAACAATTATTTCTGAAACAAATGAAAAAGACTCACAAAATTTGCAAAATAACAATTATAATTTTACTTTAGATAAATTAAAGAAAGAAAGACAAGAAAAAATTAGTAAAGAATTGATTGATAATAGTGAAAAATTTATAGATAAAGTTAAAGAAAATGTAGCTAATGAATTAGATGATGTAATAAAGGGTTTAGAAGACTTAAATATAAATGATGATTCAATTTATGATATTGAGAACATAAAAATTAAGTTTAAGAATATTTAGGTAATAAAAATGAAGAAATATGTAGATATTATAAAAATAAAGGAAGTTTTAGAAAAATTAAACAGCAAAAAATCTATGATTGAAAATAGTTATTTTCAATCTTTGAGTGCTTTTAATAATATGTTAAAAGTTGACCCAGACAATCCTATTCTTTTAACTGATGTTTCTAGAAGAAAAGAAAACCTTGATGAAACTGTAAATTCTGCTATTTCTTATCTTGATAATCTTATTAATACGCTAACTGCAGTTCTTAAAAAAGTGTCTTTAAGTGAACAATTAATTAATGATCAGCAAATAACTGCTAATTTTGTAGATTCTAGTAATTTAAATCAGTCTCTAGTTACTGATAATGTTAATGATGAATCACAATCTGTTGTAGCTGAACAAATTCATGATTTAGATTATTTAACTAATGAAGTTAAAGAATATGCTGAAGTTTCGGATGAATTTAATAAATATTTAGATCAAATCAACCAAGAATTTCAATACTATAGTCCAAAAGAAGTAAAACAAGGCTTATTAAATGATCAAGAATATAATTTTGAGGCCAAACTAAGTGAATTAGAAGAAAATTTTAAAAAAGAATTAGATCTTATTTCTTCTCATAACAAAACTCTTGAAGAGCAAAATTTAAACTTACAAACTACTTTAAATAAAATAGAAGATAAAAGTAACTATCATTCATCTAGTCTATATAACAAAAGAACTTGGGATGATAGTGAGTTATATTTTTCTGCCCTAGACAAATCTGTTAATAATGCAGTTGAAAAATTTGATCAAGCTTCTGAAAAAATGACTAATGCTATTAATGTTTTGTCAATTAATCAAATTGAAAATTTAGAAAAAATTTCTTTGCCTTTAATTAAAAGTTTAGAAAAATTTTTGAAAACCATTACTAGTGATTTTTCTACAGTTCAAAAAGAAAATGAAATTTATCGTAAACAGTTAGATGATTATAAAAATGTTATTTTTAAACTAAAAACTGATAATCAATCTAAAGATGATGAATTAAAAAATTCTTATAATTCATGACTAGCAAATGTTAGAAAAATATCTGAATTAGAAGAAATTTTAAATGAACAATCTGATGATATTAAAAGAGTTTATGAAGAAAAGAATGATTTAATTACTAGATTAGAAAACAAGATTTCTGAAACTGGAAATTTTGTTAATCAGATAGTTTATGAAAAAGAACTTTTGTTGCAACAAAATACAGATTTGTATAGAGAAATTGACGCTTTAAGAAGAGAAAAAGAAGGTGAATATGAACTAGATGAATATATTAAAGCTGTTTCTGTTGAAGATATTGTTAGTAAAGAAGCAAATAAAATTGTTGAAAGCAAAATGCAAGGTTTAATGGCTAAATACCAAAATGAAATTGAACAAATTAAAAATAATTCAATAAGTTATTTTATGAATGTTCAAGAAAATGAAGAGAGAGTATTAGAAAAATTAGTTCTTGAAAAAAATGATGACAAACAAGCTGAGATTATTAAGTCTTTAGAAAAGAAACTAACAAACCTTGAAAATCAGTTAAAAAACGAAAACAAAATTCGAGAAAAAACTGAAGATACTATAAATGATTTGAATCAATTATTGGCTGAAGGACCATATTCAATGATTGATCAAGAAAAAACTTTTTTAAGTAATAAATTTAATTTACTTGAACAAAAAATTGAAGAATCTTTAGAAAGAGTTAAATATTTAGAAGATGAAAAATTAAATTCTAACAATGATGTAATAATAGATGAATCTGAGTTAAATAATTTATTCTTAAATTCTCAAGTTTATCAAGATTTTAATCAACAACTTTTAGGAAAAGATCTTGAAATTGATGCATTAAAAGCTGAAAACAAAAGAATTCATAATGAAAATGTTGCAATGAATAGTATTTTAGATGAAACTATCAAAAAAATTACTATCAATAGTAGTAAAATGAAAGATCTTGAAGAACTTTTAACAAAACAAGACTATGAATTCATGATTTTAAATGATGAAAAAAACAGTGTTATTGAAAGCTTATATAATGCAATTAAGGATAGAGATTTAACAAAAGTTGAAGACATTAATAATCTTAAAAAATTAGATAAATATGATTTCTCTGATTTTGCTAAACAGTCATTAAATGATCAAGTTTATTATGGTGAAGATTTATTAAGTTATGTAAGAGAAGAAGTAGAAAAAATCATTTCTAAAGAAATTGAATCTTTGAAAAATCAATATGAAACTGATTTAAAAGCTATAAATAGTAGATATGAAGGTTCACTTACTGATAGAATTATAAGTCAACCTAGTCAACAAAATAATCAATTTATAAGAGAAATTGTTCCAGTAAGTACAAGTTATTTACCAAGAATTGATGATAGATATTTTGATGTTGGAGATGATTTGGAATTAAAAAAAGATTTAAAAAATTATTTTACTAATCTATCTGAACAAAGTCCAAGTGATATTTCAGAAGAAATTATTTATTCTAATAAAAGTAATGAATCTAGTGAATTTATTGGTGAAGGTAAAGATATTTTAGATATTTCAATCAACGGTAATGCTCCTTGAAATTTTGATGATGATGTTACAGATAATGGAACAGTTACTAAAATACTTCATGAAAAAATTGAAAATAAGACTGAAAAAGATTTGGTTCAAAGACTTTCAAATAGAAATGATGATTTAGAAAATAAAATCAAAAATTTACAAAAAATTATTAGTGATAAATTTGCAGATGAAATTTATAAAAATAATAGTCAAAATAAATCTGCTGTTGTTCAACCTTTCTATTTTGATTATCAATCTGCAACTTTAAGTCAAGATGTTAGAAATCAAATATTAAACCAACAATTAGTTCAATCTAATGAAATTGATAAAAAAATCCAAGATTCAATTAATGCTTTAAAACAAGAAAATAATCAACAAATTAGTAATTTAAACAAAAAAATTGATAACATTGTGGATTCTAATAATAACATTTATATAAATAACAATTATGTTGACTCTTCTGTTGATTCTTTTGAAATTATGGAAGATAGAAGTTCTTTATATTTGGAAAGAGAAATATTAGACAGCACAGACAAATTATTAAAATTACAAAAAGAACTTTTATCTCTTGAGTCAGAAATTATTAACGAAGAAAAAAGAATAATAGTGGAATTGTAAAATGAACGGAAGAAATTTAAATGATAAAATTGTAAATTTTAAAAAAAAATATACTGAATTATTAATGCAATTAGATAATTCAGCTCTTTTAAATCTTTCAAAATTTGAAAATATTGAAAATTTTCAAGGTACTGAAAACCTGTTTTCTTTATTAAAAGAAAATGAACAAGTAAGTAAAAATTTACAACTAATTAAAGAAAGTATTAATAAAAAAATTGTTAATTTACAATTACTATCATCTAAAACAGGTAATGAAGAATTAGAAAAAGCCTATGAAAATCTTTATGATTTTAATGCTTTGGACATTGATGAATCTTCTCATTTTTATCCATATCAATTATCAAAAAAAGAGATTAAACAGATAACTGATGATATTGATAATGCAATGCAAAAAATTGATGAAATAACAAGTTTCATTCAAGAAACAGTTATTCCAAAAATGGATAAGGATGAAGAAGAAAATAAAAAATTAGTTTCTTTATTAAATAAATCACAAAAAAAGATAGAGAATTTATTAATTGAAAAAGACATTGATCAGCAAACTATTTCTAATTTGTATAGTACAAATTTAGAGTGAGAAACTGAATATAATAAAGTATTAGACTCATGAGTAGGACTGAATCAAAAACTTGTTGATTTAGAAGTATATATTAATCAAAATGAAGAAGTAACTAAAGAAATTTCTGCTGAAAAAGATAGAATAATTGAACAACTTGAGAAAAAAATCAATGAATTATTATCAGATCTTGACTCAACTGATGTTTTTTCTTTTTCAGAAAATAGAGATGTTTGAAAAATTACTGATTCATTTGTAAATTTGATTAATAGAATTTTTACTGAAACTTTTAAAATTGTTTATAAATTTGAAAATGATTATCAAGCAAAAATAAAAGACTTCAATAGAAATAAGGATTCTTTAATTAAAGAATTTAAAGATTCAGTTAATAGAAATGATTTAAGTCAAGCAATGATATCAAGTTTATCTGAAAAAGATGAAGTTGATGTTTATAGAGATGAAACGATTGAATTTGTTAAGAAAATATCCCTTGTTAATTCTGTGGAAAAATTCCAAAATTTTTTAAATAATAATTTTTTTAATAGTTTGCAATATATAAGTTTTGTTGTACAGGATTTGTTATCTGCAGTTAATGAATGTATAGCAAGAAATCAAGTTTATTTTTCTAAACGTTCATCAAGAAGAATGAATAGTTTTGTTGTTCAAATTTCAGGTTATATTGAAAAAGTAGAAATTTTTAAAAATCAAGTTTTAGCTTTTATTGAAAGAATTAATTTATTTAGTGATAAAGTTTCTTTTTCTATGATTAATTTTTCACCTTATTGATCAGATGCTGCTTATGGATTTAAACATATTTATTTGACTTTACATAAAGATTAAGTTTTATTTATGAAAGTTGTTGATTTATTAATTGTTAATTTAA
>JAIDMU010000202.1 GCA_029050415.1 Malacoplasma sp. | reverse complement strand
ACTGGGGATTTGTATTATTTAAAAGATGTAGATAATATACTATTTACCCAAACTGATGGTTTTGTATATGAAACAGAGTTTGGTTATGCTAGATATGATTTTGAATACCCTACTGAAAAAGATTTGGCAAACACAAAATTTAATCGAGCATATAATGGACAAGATAGTTATGGTTCTGGAAAAATAACAAATCCAGATTCTTATATTAAAGATAGATATGGTTCAGGATTTAGTTCTTATGAAGTTAAACTAAAAGATTATCAAAATGTTGTGCAAAATAGTTATAGTATTTATTGAAATAGAAAAACTGGATTTGGAGAAGGAAATTGCACACTTTCTGCTATGTTTGGTGTTATGCAATATTTTAGAGATCATAAATCAATGAAAAAATTACCAACTGGAGAAATAAAAATAATTCCTGAAAATGATTATTTTTATAAGTCTGCAATCAAAGATTATTATGTACACGAAAGCATTAAAGAAAATATACCCAAAATATATGCAAAAATTAGGAAAAATGCAATAAAGTTTGGTTACACAACAGAATCTACAGTAATATCATCATTAAATATGGCAAATATTTTTACAAACACTATGAGAGATTTTGGTTATTCAACTAAAACTTTTCAAAAATATGCTAATATGATTATATTTTGATCTTTTGGATGACAAGTAAAAGCTGAAATAGATGCTGGGTATCCAACAATTTGAAATACATTAGGTGGTCAATATGGAGCACACTCATTAGTTGTTAAGGGGTATCGCCAATTCTATAGAGATAGATGGTTTTTATTTTTTAAATGAAGAGAATATAAAAATCTTATGATTGTGAATGATAACCACAAATTTACTGATAGTTATTTTGATTTAGATGCATATGGGAGAAACTTATTTGGTGGTGAAGGACTTGGTACATTTTTAAAAGTGAGAAATTATGCATATTAATAAGCTATTTAAAAAATTAGTAAAATCATTTTTATTGTTTTCTCCTCTTCCTTACATTCCTGTTGTTTCTATAAGTTGTCACCAAATTCGCCCAGTTCATCATCAAGTTGATAGTGAATGAACTGTTGGAAAAGGAGAATATCAATCAACTTTTAAGTTCAATACATTTGACTACCAAATAATTGATAGTAATTTAGAAATAAAAGCAAGTATTACTATTACTCCTTCAAATAATGGGTATTTTATGGGTGAAGAGGATAAATTTCTTTCTCCTATGGGGTTTTATTGGATTCAAATTTTTCCAAATAAAACCAAAAGTATTGAACAAAGTGGTTTTGATATTTTTCAAAAAGAAATTTGAAATAAAAGTATTTTTATTTATGTGTATGAAATTCCTATTGCAACATTTATTAGTCTTCAAAATGAATATGATTGATTTGCAACAGAAAGTAGTCCAAATGCATTTTTTAATATTTATTTAGACGGTATTCATTATATAGAATTCAAAATTGATATATATAGTATAACCAACACTCAATCTTTTACAAATTAGATAATAAAATTCAAATAATAATTTAGTTACTGACTTTAAATTATGGTTAAACTAACAATGATATTTGTTTTTAGTTATTAATTCTTTAGTAC
>JAIDMU010000201.1 GCA_029050415.1 Malacoplasma sp. | reverse complement strand
TGGTAATATGCTCTAAATATGAGAAAATATAAACATAGATATATATGTAAATTATTTACATAGTTATTTTTTGGTGTTTACAATTATTTACAATTTAAATTTTTATAATTTTAATAGTTGTTAAAGCTTACATAGATTAATTTAAGGAATTTAGCTATGAAAAAACATAGAAAAAAAATAATTTTAAGTGCTGCTTTGTTATCTTTAGCAACTATTCCAGTTGCAAGCATTTCAATGGTTGAAAATGTTACTACAACTTTAACTAAAGTTGGTGAAAAAACTCATGCTGTTGAAAATCCTAAAAATACTGTAGATATTAGATTGAATAAAGATTATCAAACATTGAGTTGATATAATAAACAATTCTCTAGTGATGTTTCTGAAGAAAATTTAAAAGAACTTTTAAAACCTAGTGTTGAATTTGATGTTAATTGAGGGATAAATATTCTTACTCCAACTGATGGTAGTGATGCACTAAGTTCTGGTTATGTTGAATTTTCTGTTTATCAAATTCAAAAAAATATACAAGATGGAGTTTCAGCTGGTCCAACAACTAATGATAGTGATGTAAGAACTTGAATTGCTGCACCTGATAATATAAATTATACTGATGGAACTAATTCATCAATAAGTATGAAAGCTAATCCTAGTAGTGATCAAGAAATAAATGGTGTTACTATTCCAAAAGATAGCGTTTGAACAACAAAAAATATTCAAAATCTATTTTTACCCTATAAGTACAATTTTTCTTGAAATACTAATGATCAAATTGGAGAATTTTTATCTAAAACTTCAGATAAAACTTTAACTGCAGATAGTATATATAGTAATATGATTTCAACTTCATCTATAACTGATATTTTACCTGCTAAAGATAATGTTATAGGACTTATCAAGTTTAGTCAAAATGATTTGAGTTCTGATTTTGGTATATCAAATGAAAATGCTGTTAAATATGGTGTTGGTAAAATAAATGTTAATTTCACTAGTAATTCTACTTTAAATAAATCAAATTTATGAGCAAGTGGAACTGTTCCTAATGTTACTAAACTTGTAAGAGGTTTAGGAGATACAAAAGAAATTATGCATTTTAGTACAGATGATGATGGTGGTTCAGCTTTTTTAGCAACTGAATTAAATCTTACATCTATTAAAAATAAAAATCCAAATTTCAAAGCACCAACAAGTTTAGGTACTAAAGAAGCAACTGAAGCAAAAATCAGTGATTTTACTCCATCTGAATTAATAAATGCTTTAACTTTTAGTAATAATGGTAGTAGTCTTTTTGATTTATTAACTACTCAAAATTTTTTAAAAGATCAAACTAAATCTCCTGCACTTTATTTAACTTATATGGGCTCTAATATGCTTAATATAGGTTTTACTGGTACAGATAGTGCATCACAATGAAAAGGTACTGGTTTGTTTCAACAAGGTAATGTTGATTTTATTGAAAATGGTGTTGTTACTAAACAAGTTAATGCAGCTAATGAATCAAATATTATAAGTATCACTCCTACTGCTGATGACATTAATGGTAAGTTAAATTTAAAAGTTGCTTACAATTATTATGATGTTTTTAGAAATGTTATTGAATCTAATAAAGTAGTTTCTATTTCTATTGAAGGAATGCAACAAAGTCAAGCAGCAGATGATTTATTTGCTCAATGAAAAAGTGTTGGAGATTTATTGTATTCAAATATAAATGATATTACAACAGCTTTTAATAACAATAAGGATAACAAAGAATTTTTAAAATCTTTTTCAAATTCTTTCTTTTCAGGATCACAATCAACTTACAATCTTGATAGAGAAGTAAATGTTACATCAAGTGGTACTAATTTAACAATTACTTTAACTTTTCCAGAATTTGGGAGAGAGAAAAATTTTGTAGTTACACAAGATTTTGCATTACAAGCAGGTAGTAGTGGTATTAATTTTAACTCTCAAGCACAAGTTGAAAATTCAGTTTCAAATTATAGTTCTTATTCACCAAGTGATTTAATTGATGCAATCTTAAATGGGAAAGTTAGTTTATCTAGTTTTGTAAGTGCTCCTAGTGGATCAACAACAATTGTTACTCAAAATAGTACAAATGATGGAATTGTAATTCAAGTTAATACTAATAATAATTCATCTGCAGCTTTTTATACAGGGTTACAAAAAAGTCCTAGTGTTTCTTTTGTTTATAATTTTGCTTTCTCAGATGATACTGATGAAATTTTACAAACTGGTTTAGCAACATTAAGATCTATTCCAATTGAGAAAATTACTAATGAAAATGTTTATGAACACTATATTTCAAAACTACCAGTATATAATGGTGCAAATAAAATTTCATTAGTTTCAACTGATGTTAAAAATATTAATAAAAACTATAATAATAACTCTATTGATGTTTCAATTCTAGTTCCTTTATTTAATTCTGCTGATAAAGAATTAACAGAAAAAGATAGAACATTTAGTATTACTTTAAATGGTTTTATTAGTGAAAAACAAATTGATGATAATTCTAGTCCTAAAATTACAGATTTAACAATTCCTTTAAGTGTTTCTTTTGCTGTAATTATTGTTTTAATAATG
Organism: Malacoplasma sp.; assembly: GCA_029050415.1. GTDB lineage: Bacteria > Bacillota_I > Bacilli_A > Mycoplasmatales > Mycoplasmoidaceae > Malacoplasma. Next base: position 158 of record JAIDMU010000201.1, on the reverse strand, counting down.
ATTGGTTTATTAGTACATTTGATTTTGAAACAAAAACGTTTAAGCAAATCTAAAATTAATTTAAAAGAATTACGTGACTCAACTAAGAGTAAAAAGTAAATAAAAAATCTAAGCATTTTTGCTTAGATTTTTTATTCTAGTAATCTTTTATATTTTGC
>JAIDMU010000200.1 GCA_029050415.1 Malacoplasma sp. | reverse complement strand
GTGTTGATAATAGATCAAATATTGATATTAAGTCACAGTTTAAAAAAGTAGAAATAGGAATTAAAAATGGAGTTTTTGTATTTACTAACAATTTAACTATTGATGAATTTTCAAAAAAAATTAATAAAAGTAGTTCAGAAATAATCAAACACTTATTTTTAAATGGAGTTACTTGCAACTTAAATACTTTATTAGATGAAAGACAAATAGGAGAACTTTGTTTAGAATTTGGATATGATTTTAAAAAAGAACTTCAGATTAATGAAGATAACTTTTTGGATAACATTAAGTTTGAAGATAAGGCAGAACATTTAGTTAAAAGACCTCCAATTGTAACTATTATGGGTCATGTTGATCATGGAAAAACTACACTGTTAGATACAATTAGAAAAACTAATATAGCAGAAAAAGAAGCTGGTAAAATCACACAAAGTATTGGTGCTTATCAAGTTGAATGAAAAAAGAATTTGATTACTTTTATAGATACCCCTGGTCATGAAGCATTTTCAAAAATGCGTGCTGTTGGTGCAGACTTAACTGATATTGTTGTTTTAGTTGTTGCAGCTGATGATGGACTAAAACCCCAAACTGAGGAAGCAATTGATCATGCTTTATATGCTAAAGTTCCTATTATTGTTTTTATTAATAAAATGGATAAGCCAACAATTAACATTGATAAAATTTTGACACAACTTTCTGATAAAGATGTTGTTTGTGAAGAATGAGGTGGAAAAACAATGGTTGTGAAAGGTTCAGCAATTAATGGAACTGGAATCAATGAACTTTTAGAAGCAATTATTTTAACAGCTGAAATAATGGAATTAAAAGCAAATAAAGACCGTTTAGCTAACGGAATTGCAATTGAAGCAAGTATGGATAAAGGTGAAGGTGCAGTTGCAGACCTATTAGTTCAAAGTGGAACCCTTGCTGTAAATGATTATATTTTAGTTGGTGAATTTTATGGAAAAGTAAAAAAGATGGTTGATTATAATAAAAAAGAAATTAAATTTGCCACTCCATCAACACCAGTAAGAATAAGTGGTTTAAATGGTATTCCAAAATCAGGTGATAAATGAATTGTTACTAAAGATGAAAAATTATTAAAAGAACTTAGTGCAAAAAGACAGCAAAATACTAAGAAAAAATTATTAAATTTTACAAGTAATTTATCAGAATCAAATATTGATAATAAAGAATTAAATATCATTTTAAAAACAGATAATAATGGTTCATTAGAAGCAATTAAAAGTTTATTAAAATCACTTGATATTCCAGGTACTAAATTGAATGTAATTAGAGGAGCTATTGGGCACATTAAAGAATCAGACATAGATTTAGCAAGAACATCAAAATCTTTAATTATTTCTTTTAATTTAAAAACATCACTAAAAGTAAGTGATTATGCAACATCAATGGGAATAAAAATAAAAAATTATAATATTATTTATCAAATAAAAGATGAGATAGAAAAACTATTAAAAGGAATATTAGATCCAGTTTATGTTGAAAAAGAATTAGGAACTGTAGAAGTTAGACAAATATGACAGCATTCTTCAATTGGTAAGATTGCAGGGTGTCGTGTTTTAACTGGTGAAATTAAAAGAAATGCATTAGCTAGAATAAAAAGAAAAAATGCTGAAATAATTTCTGGTGCTAAAATTAATTCATTAAAACATGGTAAAGAATCAATAAATAATGCATTAGCTGGAAAAGAATGTGGGTTTACTTTGGAAAATTTTAATGATTTTATTGAAGGTGATATAGTTGAAATATATGAAATTGTAGAGGAAAACAATGAGTAATAATATAAGAATAGAAAGATATGAATCAATTATTTTTGACTTGATTTCAAGTGCAATTTCAAATCAAATTTATGATTCAACTATAAAATTAGCTACGGTTCATTATGTAAAGTTATCAAAAGACAAAAGTATTGCTAAAATTTATATAAGTTGTTATGATAAAACAATGATAACTAAAATATTAAAAAAAATAAATGCAGCTTCTGGATTTTTTAGAACAGTTTTAGCTAAAAACTTAAATTTAAGAAAAGTCCCTGCAGTTGTTTTTTTAAATGATGAATCAATTGATAAAATAGATGAAATTAATTCATTATTAGAACAAATTAAAGGAAACAAATAATTATGCCTGATAATAAAAATAAAGATATTAATAAAAATAGTGGATCTGTTTTTAATTCAAGTGATTTTAAAAATGTTGCAGCAAAAAATGAAGAAACAAAACCAGAAGTTAACAATGCAATTCCCACAACTCCTGTATCTAAAAACTTAAGTATTAAAGATAAAAATGAAACTTTTTTTGAAAAATTTGAAAAATCAAAAAGAGATTTTGCTAAAGAAAAGAGAAAAGAAAAAAGTTTAGCAAAAAAATCTCTTTCTGCTAAAAATAAACTAATAGGTTTAGAAAATAAATTAAGGGATGATAACTTTTTAAAAAAGTTTTGAATAGTTGTAATTTCAATTACTGTTATACTATTAATTTATGCATGTGTTGTAGTTGGTTTTTTAGGTCCTTACTTTTATTCAGCAACAGATACTAGTAAATGAATTCCTGCAGTAAATATTTATGGTGGGTTAACCAAGACTTCAATTATTTTTTGTGGAATTTCAATTTGTTTAATTCCAATTCCATACATTGTATTATTAGCTTTATGGTTTGTTGGAGTTAATAACGTACACCGAAGCAAGGCTTTTGTTAATTCGAATTTAGTTATTTTATCAATTTCTGCAATTCTTTTAATTTTGGTAATACCATTATCATCAGTTGTATTCAATCAAGTAATTGGATATTCTCCATTACAATAATAAAAAAACAAAAAATAGAAGTTTGTGCTTCTATTTTTTTTATAATTTTTACATAGAGGAGAAAATAATGAAATTATATTTAGCAGGTTCTTTATTTAATGAAGCTGAGATTGCACAAAGAAAAAAAGAAGGAATAATTTTAAAAGAAAAGTTTTTCAATCTAAATGTCTTTAATCCAATCGAACAACCATTTAACACTAATAAAGAAAATCTTCCTACACCAATTGATATTTTTAATGGTGATACAAAAGAAATTGTTAATTGTGATATTTTTTTAGCAGATATTACTAACAATGATCCAGGTGTTATTATGGAATTGGGAATAGCTATTGCTCTTAAAATAAAACACATTATTTGTGTTAATTCAGATATTAGAATTAAATCAGCAAATAAATATGAGATTCCAACCTACTCAATGAATCATTATGTTTTAGGAGGAATTTTAAAATATGGGAAACTAGTTTATAGTTTTAAAGACGCTTTAAATGAAATTAGTAAAATATTGGTGAAAAAATAGAAAATTATTATAACAGATTGATTAATAAAATAAATAATAAATTGTTATAATTATAATTGCATTTTAAAATCACAAATGCACTCTTTGCCGAGTTTAGGCTATATCCATAAAGAGGAGAATTAATAAATAATGCCAAAATATGAAATTATGCTAGTTGTGGATGGTTCTGTTAAAGAAACAGAAGCAGTTAGCGTTGTAAATGATTTAAAAACGATCTTAAAAGACTCTAGGGATTTTAAATTAGATAAGTGAGGTTTAAAAGATTTAGCTTATCCTATAAAGAAAAAAACTAGGGGTTATTATTTTATACTTAATTTTTATAATGAAAACTCTGAATCAATTAAAGAATTTAGACGTGTTACATTATTAAAAAAAGAAATTTTAAGACATTTAATTATTAACCTAGAAAAGGATTATGGTTATAAAGCAAAAACTAATCCTAAAAAAATTATTAGATCTCAGTTTAGAGCTGAAAGATATAAAAGAATTAAAGAACAAACTCTTGCTGAACAAGAAAAAATAAAAAAAGAAAGAGATACTACACCAGTTAAATTAACTGATATTTAATTGATTTAGTATTTCATTAATAAGGGGACAAATATGAACAAAGTATTTATGGTAGGGAGACTTGCACAAGATCCACAACAATTTGTTACACAAAATGGGATAACTCAATCTCGAATTTCAGTTGCTTCAAGTGATAATTGAAACAAAAATGAAACTTACTTCTTTCCATGTGTTGCATGACAAAGTACAGCAAACTTTATTAATGCTTATTTGCACAAGGGTGATTTAGTAGCAATTGATGGAAAATTAATAAGAAGAAGTTATGTTTCAAAAGAAGGAAAAACAGTTTATGTTATTGAGGTAGTAATTGAATCTATTAAACCTTTATACACAAAAAATAATGATACTAATATTCCTTCATCTCTTGATAAAAATTATAAAAGCAATTTTACTAAATCAAATGATAATCAAAGTGCAGTTAAAACTGAAGAAGATGTTTTAAAACAATTTGAGGATATGGAATTTTCTAATAATAATAAACCAAACAATTCAAGTAGTTTTAATGATGATCCATTCGCAATGAGTGAAGATGATTCTGACAGTGTTGTTAATTTAGATTGATTAGATGAATTTAAAGATTAATTTGGAGTATTTAATATAATGGAAAAAAAATCAAAAACCACAGCTAAAAAAGCTACTACTAAAAAAGCAACTCCTGCTAAAAAAGTAGAAAAGAAAACAGAAAAAAAAGTTGCAGCTAAAAAAACAGAAAGTAAAACTAAAGCAGCAACAAAAGCAACTAAAACAGCACCTGCTAAAAAAGTAGAAACAAAAAAAGAAACTAAAAAAGCAGTTAAAAAAGAAGAAAAGAAAGTAACAAAAAAAGCAGTTGAAGCAGTTTCTAAAACTAAATCAGTTTCAGCTAAAAAAACAAAAGTATCTAAAGATGAAAAAATAAGTGCATCTACTGATGTTAAAAAAGTAGAATCTAAAAAAACAGAAATCACAAAAGAAGAACCTAAACAAACTAAAACAACTACAAGTAAAAGTGAATCTTCAACAATTGCAAAACCAAAAGAAAAAACTGAATTTAAAAAGGATTTTAGTTCAGGAGAAAAAACACATTTTGCAAAATATAACAGAGGTTATCCAAATAAATTTGGAAGAAGAAAAAGATTTTGTAAACTTTGTGCAAAAGGAATTGAACATGTGGATTACAAAGATGTTGAATTATTGTACAAATATTTAACTCATAATTTAAAAATTGCTTCTAGAAAAGTTACTAGTTCTTGTTCAAAACACCAAACTAGAGTTTCTAATGCAATTAAAAGAGCAAGAATTGTTGCATTAATCCCTTTTATTAAAGATTAATTGATTATATTAAGTAGAAATTTTATATTTCTACTTTTTTATTATTTACCCATTTTTTTATATAAGATTAATATAGTTTTACAGAGAAAAATTTATGGAAAAATTAGAAATACAAAAAATTGCTAAAATGTTTGATCATAC
>JAIDMU010000020.1 GCA_029050415.1 Malacoplasma sp. | reverse complement strand
TAATAATTATAACATGTAAAAAATAAATAAAATTATTTTTTTTATTAATTTTTTAAACAATGAATTGGAATTACATAAACTCCATCTTCTCTTTGAAAACAAAATTCAGTTCCTGTAATTACAGCCAAAAAGACTGGTTGATTTTTTTCACTGAATTTATTTTTAAATTTAATAAGATTTTTAGCAGCTTTATCAATTTCAAAATTTCCTAATTTTATTTCAAATGCTGCTCACCTTCCATCTCTTAATTCGATTATTGCATCAATTTCAAAATTGTTTTCATCTCGATAAAAAAAGACTTCACCATCAATTGATTGAGCATAAACTTTAAGATCTTTAATAACTAAATTTTCAAAAAATATTCCAAAAGTTTTTAAATCATTAAAAATATTATTTTCATTAACTCCTAAAGCATACAAACCAAGTGATGAATCACAAAAATAAATTTTTGGTGTAGTTAATAATTTTGTTTTTGATCTGTAGTTATTGTTATTCCAAATATTTAAATAGTTAATTAAATGAATGCTTTCTAAATAATTAATATAATCTTTTAAAGTATCTCTAGATATTTCATTTTTCATATCTTTTAAAACTGTAGATAATTTTAGCTGTGACCCAGTGTTTCTTGCAAGCGATTTAATAATTGTTCTTAATTTTTCTTGTTTAATAGTTGTATTTAAAAATAATTTGTTTTCATTAAAAACTATAGCATCTAAATAACTTTTCATAATTTCATTGTAATTTTTGTTACTATTAACTATCAAAAAAGGTCAGCCACCTCTACACATACAAAAAGCAAGCTCTTTTATTTTTTTATTAGACATATTTTTTTGAAAATTTTTTTTATCAAAAAGATTTTTTAAAGAAATTAAACCATCAGAATCATTTGATTCAAAAAGAGTCATTGTAGACATTTCTATTTGAAGAATTCTTCCAGCACCACTATGAATAATTTTCTTTCTGTCAACATTTACAGACCCAGTTAAAATAAATAAACCTGTTTCATTTTTGCTATCAATTCAAAATCTAACAGAATCTCAAATTTGAGGTACTATTTGTCATTCATCAATTAATCTTGGTTTTTTACCATCCAAAATAAAAGAAGGATTAAATTCTAAGATTTCTTTATTTTTATAATTTTGTTCTTGCATATAGTAAAAACTTTTGGCAAAATGTTTTGAAACAAAAGTTTTGCCACAAAATTTTGGTCCTACTATGTTTATTGCTCCTATGCTATCTAGTGCATGTCTCTTAAACACATCTGACGCTTCCGACGATCATAC
>JAIDMU010000002.1 GCA_029050415.1 Malacoplasma sp. | reverse complement strand
CCTACTCACACCCCCCACCCCTCACACTACAACCAACCTCTCAACCACCCCCCCGCCCCCGCTGTCTTTAAACTTTTATTATTCTTTTTTTCTTTCATTACTTAAATTTTTTCTAATTATTTTTTTGTGTTTTTCTTGTTCTCTTAATAATTTTATTTCATTATTAGAAATGACTGGATCTATTTTAAAATTTTTTAATGCTTTTTTAAAATCACTAATAGTGTATTTTCAGTTTGTTGAATTATTATCACTCATTTCAATTTGAATCATTACTCTTAAAATATTATTTTTAATGTCTTTGTATCAATTTTCAATTTCTTTTCTTCTTTTATAGAAATATTCCATATATTTTTTATCATTTCTAATTTTAATATTCATATCACACAAAATATGAAACATTCCTGTTTTTCAAATTTGAGTTTCATATAAATTTGGCATATATTCATTTAATTTTTCAAATCTATTTCAATACTTATATTCTTTTGGTAATATGTCATTCTTTGAATACTTATTTGAAATAATTTCTTCAATATGACTACCCATTGGACAAGATGTACAACCAAGTCTTGTAAATCTTAAATCATCTAAATTATTTTTTTTAATGTTGTAATTATAAGCATCATTAATTTTTAGTTTATTTTCTTTTATGTATTTTCAAACATCATTAGTAGTCCATAAAGAAAGTGGTCTTGACATAGAATGTTTTTTGCTTAAAATATTACATCCATTTGCTATTCAAGATTGTCTTCTTAGTGTTGATTCATTAGCTAAAGTTCCAATAAAACTAGGTCGCTTATCATGTTTTAATCCACCTTTTACTAAATCACAGCATTTTTCAGAAAAAAAATAATCAACTCTCTTATTGTTTTCATCTATATAAAAAGTCATTTCAGAATCTAATAAAAAAAGTCGATTATAAGATATTTTATATCTTGCAGTTTGTTCAATACCAAAACACATTTTTGTTAATAAATTTTTAGTTTTAGATCTTTTTAATCTATTAAGCAAAACAGAGACTTGTTTAGAAAAAATTGGATATCCTTTTTTTAGTAAAATTTCTTTCCATGCCATTGCAGGTTTTTTAAATAAAGGATTTTTTAAATATTTTTTATATTTTTTTTGATAATTTAAAACTGTGTCTTTTATAAATTTAATTGTTGAAGGAAAAGTTATTTCAATTGCATATGCTGGAACTAGATAAACTTTACTTTTTATCTTTTTATGAACTTTTAAAACTAAATCTAGTAATACTGTAGAATCTTTTCCACCACTAAAAGATATAGTAACTTCTTCAAATTTATTTTCTTCACATCATTGTAAAAATTCTTTAATTCTAATTTCTGCTCATTCTAATTTATCTTGATAAGGCATAAAATAAATTAATTCATCCAAGTGGTTTTTTCGATTTATTTGATTTAGATTAATTTTTTTATCTTTATTCAGCATTAACAATACCCAAATAGATAGTTTAACTAATCTACACAAATAAAAAACCAACTATAGATTGTTTGTTAACAAATAGTTTTAAATTAGATTTTCAATAATTTTTTCTATTGTTTTTTCTTTTGGTTCAGCAAATTCAAAATCAACTTGACACTCACCACAAATTAAATTCAAGTTTCTTTTTCCTTTTACTACAACTCCACATTCTGGACAAAAATAATTAAAAACTGTTCTTTCTTTTTTTTCTTTTTCAACAATAGGAATATTGAATTCTTGATAAGGAAATGGATTTATTTTTAAAAAATCATCAAATATAGAATTTAGTTTTTCATTTGGTTTACCATAACTTCAACCAATTCTTTTATCTTTTTCTTCTATAATATAACCTCTGTTTTCTGCAAGATTTTTAAAATTTATATTATGAAACTGTGATTTACTACAATCTTTAATAGATTTAATACTTGCTTCAAAATGTATCATTTCATGAATAAGAGAACTTAAAGTCTTTTTTACATCAACATCTGAAACAAAATCGATTATTAAACATATAACAGGATAAGAACCATTTTTTATTTTAAAAAAATTAGAACGAAAATATGCTAATCGGTTAGCCCTACTTGCTTTTGGTTTCAATAAAAAACCAATATTAGGTAAAATATTTTCAAAAACTTTTTCATTAAAATATCTAAAAGCTTTTGAGTAGAAAATATATAGAGGTTCAAAAATATTTGTGCCTGAACCATCTTTTTCTTTAATATTTAAAAACTCATTCATTATTCACTAACCTCTTTATAAATATTTTATGAAAATAAAAAAAATAGAAAACTAAATTTAATTAGTTTTCTATTTTTAATTTTATTTAACTAAACTGTTGTAGGTCTTGTACTTCTAACATACACAGTATTTGCTGGTCTAGTACCTGAAGTTGTTGTTGCTGATGTTGCAGGTCTATAAACAACATTTGTTACAGGTCTATTTGTACCATTTGAATACAATGTGTTAACAGGAGGTTTTGGAGCTACTGAATTTTGTCCTGGTCTGTAAATAACAGATTGAGGTTCTTTTTTAACTTCAGTTATAGTAGTTGTTAAATCTACTACTCTTTTTTGAGGAACTGTTTCTACTTTTTTATTTTTTGCTTTTGCAAATTCTTTTTTAATTCCAATTTCTGATTTTGAAATTAGTACCAACATAATAATAGGTCAAGCAATAACTACAAAAGGTAAAAATAACAATGAAGCAGGAGTTGCTAATATTAGTGATGTAAGAATTCCTTTATGTTCTGGATCTAGTCTTCAACCAAAATAACATGCTGATATTGTTGGTAGAACAAAGAAAGCAATAAATGTAATAAACATAAAAGCAGACACTAAAATCAATGAAACCAAATTATCAGAACTGTTAAATGCATTGAAAATTGCAGAAACATTTAAGTTGTTAGGAGCCATTGTGCTTGCTAAAACATCTTTAATAAGTCAAAAAGCAACAAAACCTAAAATTACAGCAACTATTTCCATCACTAAACTAGAAATAGCCATATTCCTAATATGCTTCAAATTTATAGAAGCAATACTAATATTACTTTTATTAATAACTTTTTCCATATTTATAAATCCTTAATTTTTATATACTGCATACTAATTTATACTTTAATTTAATAAAAAAGTCAAAAGTAAAATATTTATTTTACAATATTTTCAATAAATATAATCAAAAAGAATAATTTATATAAGAATAAAACAGTGAAAAAGAAGAAGAATATATATAATAATTAAAGAGTGA
>JAIDMU010000199.1 GCA_029050415.1 Malacoplasma sp. | reverse complement strand
TAAATAAACAATATTAAAAATTATATTTTAAAAAAAAAAAAAAATTTTTTAAATTTGTTTTTTTTTTTTTTTTTTAAAAATTATTTTTTAATTGCTGGACCAACAGGAGGTGGTGGAGGAGGAGTTTGATCTTTTAAAGGAACTTGACGATTTAATATATTTTGAATAGTAAGTGCAATTTTAAATTTGCTAATAATTCATTGAGTTATTTTTTCTTCTAAAATTATGTCTTTAATTTCTTCAAATCTTTCTTTATTATTTAAAAATTCATTTACAGAATTATTAGTAGTTCTATAATATTGGTCTAAATATTTTTTTGCATCTTCATCACTAACTTGAATTTTATTTTCATTTGACAAAACTTTAAAAATAAGTCCTTTTTGAATTAATTTTTTTGCTAAATCTTCAGATTGAGAATCATTTAAATTTTTCATTGATTCTTTTAATTTATTTTTAAAAGATTGAACTTCAGAAGCATCAAAACTAAATTCAAATAAACTAACTAAATATTTCATTACTTCATTAAAAGCATTTTCTTTAATAATAATGTGGTCAATTTGATTTCTGATAAAATTATCTGAAGCATCCTTATAAACTGATTTAATTTTTTGCACATGCACATCTAACATTTTTGGATCAGCAAAAAGTTGCTCAATAATAAATTGTTTATTATAGTCAATACGAAATTTTTGTTTTGCTGTAGATTTAAAAGTAATCATATTTGTTTTTACCTTCTTTATATTAATTTAAAATATACAAATTCTATTATATATACTAAATGTTTATAACACAATAGAAATTGTTTTTAATAAATTTTATTTTTAGTAAATTAGCATCGTTAAATTTTTTCTTTTGGTTCTATATCCAATAAATTTAACCCACTATGAATTAAAAACATAATTGCACTTAATAGAATGCATCTGCTTTTTTTCAATTCCATATCAGTTTCATCTTTAATTTTTATTTCATTATAATAAGAATGAAATAACTGTGAAACTTGAAAAAGAAAATTAGTAATTTTATTAACTTCATATGTTTTAGCAATAGTTTCAATTAATGAGGGATAACTAACTAAATAATTAATTAATTCTTTTTCTTTATTTAATACTAATAAATCTAAATTAAAATTCTTTACTTGATTAATATTAAAATTAATTTTTTTAAATAGTTGATTTATTCTTGCATAAGCATATAAAACATAATATAAATTATTATCATGTGTTTTTAATTTAAATTTATTAATGTCAATTTCAATTTGTGTATCAGCAGTTTGAGAAACTAAAGCCCATCTTGAACTATCAACTCCAATTGCTTCTATTAAATCTCTCAATGTTAAAGAATTTCCTGTTCTTTTAGACATTTTAAATTCTTTACCATCTTTTGTTAAACTAACCATTTGCATAATAATGACATGAATTTTTTCTTTTGGTATACCCAAGCATTCAATAGCAATAGTCATTCTATCAACATAACTTTTGTGATCAGCACCTCAAATATTAAAAATTTTTGTAATATTTTTATTTCTTGTCAATTTTATTTCGTGATAAGCAATGTCTGGTAAAAAATAAGTAAAACTACTGTCTTTTTTTACTAAAACTCTATCTTTGTCATCCCCAAATAAAGTAGTTTTTAATCAGATTGCATCATCTTGATTAAAAATATATTTATTTAATTTAGCTAAAATTTTTTCTATATGTTTATTTTTATATAATTCTTTTTCTGAAAAAAAGATATCAAAAGTTACTCTTAATAATTTAAGATCTTTTTTAATTAATTCAAGCATTTTTGAAAGTGAAAAATCTTTAAAAAAATCTAATGTTTTTTTATCATATACCTGTCGATTT
>JAIDMU010000198.1 GCA_029050415.1 Malacoplasma sp. | reverse complement strand
CAACATTAATAGGGAAAGGAGAAGGAATTTATGAATAACATCAATGAATTGCAAAAATTAGAATATGTTAATTCTTTTGCAAATAAAATTGAAATTTTTGATGAAAAAATTTTAAATGATGAAGTTGATTGTGCTTTTACACTTTTCTGCTTCACTTTTAGTTGTTTATCATAATTTAAAAATAAGCAAACTAAATTTGCTTATTTTATATGTCCTAATGTAATATATGAAATTTGATGATTTATTAAAAAATAATGATTCTATTAATTCATTGATTTTTAAAAATTATTATTTAAAAACTACTTCTGTTTTCTCTTATTTAAATAGCAAAGATTTTTCTATTCCAAAACAAGGGTGAAAGATTCATATTTCAAGTACCTATGACAATTTTCCAAAAGTACTACAAAAAACAACTGATTATTTTATAAAAAATAACATTTCTTTTAAATATGTTAATAACGAAAAAACGCTAAAGCAAATGTTTTCTAAAACTTTTAGCAGAATACAGTCTGGTAAACTAATAACGATTTATACTTTAGATGAAAAAAATTTTAAAAAAATAATTATAGATCTTTCAAAAATTTTAAAAGAATATAATTCAGCACCAACTGTAATTACAGATAAGCAATATAAAAATTCTTGTATTTTTTATCGCTATGGATCGTTTAAAGGAAAGTATATTTATTTTGGTAATAAAAAAATATTGGATGAAAGAAAACCTTATTTTTTTCTTCCTAATTTTTTGAAAGATCCTTTTGAAATAAAAAGTAATAATCAAAATAAAAAAGAAATTATTTTAAACGAAAGATATGTAGTTAAAAATGCTATGTCTTTTACAAATTTTGGAGGTGTTTACTTAGGTTATGATAATAAATTAGAAAAAAATTGTGTAATAAAAGAATATCGTCCTTTCTTTTTTTTAAATAATAAATGAACTTCTATTGAACTTGCAAAAAATGAAGTTAGCACATTAAAAATTTTTGCTAATTCAAAAATTACCCCATTATTTATTGATTCATTTTATTGTGATAAACATTTTTTTATTGTAAAAGAATATATAGAAGGAATTAATTTAGAAAATCTTTCATATTCATACTCATTATTTTTTTTGACTTTAGAAGATAAAGAAAAAATAATTAATTCAATAAATTTTTTTATTAAAGTTTTGTTAAATTTTTTGGAATTGTTTGTATTTTCTATTAAAAAAAACCAAATAGTTTTAGATTTGAAATTAAATAATTTTATTTATGATCAAAAAAGCAACAAAATATTTTACATTGATCTTGAAAACGTTCATGATATCAAAACCTTTTTTAATGATAATCCTTACTATATAAATAATAGTTGACTTTCAATAAACAACCGTTATAAAAATTATTTTTCAGTTCAAAAAAAGATTTCAATGCTAATGGTAAATCTTATTAGTAAATCAAATTCTTATTTGTATTTTAATAAATCAGTTGAAAAAACTTTTTTAAAATTTAAAATAATTTGCTCTTACTACAAGCTTCCTAAATTATTAGTAGATACAATAGAACAATTATATTTTGATAAAAATATAGATTTAGAAAAAACAATTTCAAAAATAAAAAAAATTCAAAATAGTGATTTTCAAGTTTATAAATTAAAAAAAGCACCTGATGAAAACACTATTTTAAAGGTCGCTAAAAAAGATTATGATGATTTAAAAATTTTCATAGAAAAAAATTTTAAAAAATATAAAAATAATTCTATTGATTATTTAGTAG
>JAIDMU010000197.1 GCA_029050415.1 Malacoplasma sp. | reverse complement strand
CTTAATTAGATTTTAAATATCCAAGTATTTTTTTGACTCTCTTTTATTGTCTCTGTCTTTAATAGTTTCTCTTTTATCAAAAACTTTTTTTCCTTTAACTAAAGCAATTTCTACTTTTAATTTGTTTCTTTTTCAATAAACTTTTGATGGAACCATTGTTAAAGCTTCTTTTTTAATCTTATTTTGATATTTAATAATTTCTTTTTTATGTAATAAAAGTTTTCTAGTTCTTAAAGGTTCAACATTATAAATATTTCCATGTGAATATGGAGCAATATGCATGTTTAAAATATATGCTTGGTTTTTTCTAAAAATAACATAAGCATCAGAAATATTAGCATTGTTCAAATGAATTGATTTAACCTCAACCCCTTTTAATTCAATACCAGCTTCTATTTTTTCAATTACAGAATAATTAAAATTAAGTTTTTTGTTAAGTACAAGAATTTTCATAATTTTAAAATAACATTTATATTTTAAAGTTTAAAAATCAAAATGAAAAAAGTTATTGTAAACTTCAATTTATTTCTTCTACAGTTTTTCTTCTTTGATTTTTAAAATTTTGTGTAATTTTACCACTTTCAATTCTAATGATTCTATCAGCTAATTGAGTAATAGCATCATTATGGGTAACTATAATAATTGTGGTTTTAAATTTTTTATTAATGTCTAAAAAAATGTTCATAATTTCTTTTGTAGCATTAATATGAATTGCTCCAGTTGGTTCATCACCAAATAAAATATCAGGATTTTTAATTAAAGCACGACAAATTGCAACTCTTTGAGCTTGACCACCAGATAAATTTAAAGCTTTTTGTTTTTTGTATTTTAATAAACCTACTGAATCTAATAGTTTATCTAAATCAAACTTTTTATTTTTAATTTCTTTAGTTAAATTTGCAGCTATTTTAATATTGTCTTCAACAGATAAATCTTGTAATAAACCATACTGTTGAAAAATATAACCAATATGATTTGCTCGTAATTTAGTTAATTGCGATTGATTTAAAGTAATAGTATTTTTATCAAACATAAAACAATCCCCTTTAGAAGGGCGATCTAAACCAGAAAGAATCGTTAACAAAGTAGTTTTACCACTACCACTTGGTCCAACAATTACCACAAATTCACCTTTATAAATTGTTAAATCAATTCCTTTTAAAATATGTTCAAATTGGTATCCATTAGTTGCATACTTTTCAACATTCACTAATTTAATGATTTCATTTTCTGAAAGATTAGGCTTATTTGCATTTTTAGGGTTATGCTTCTTGTTTAATTTTTTTATTAACCTAATGGTTTTTTTATCTTCTTTATTATTTGGTTTATTCTTTTTTA
>JAIDMU010000196.1 GCA_029050415.1 Malacoplasma sp. | reverse complement strand
AATATCAACTACTAAAATAATTGATCCTAAAGTAAAATCAATGTTTGATAAATTTCTATTAATTAAATCATCATCAACATAATCATTTTCTAAAACACCATAATTTTTTAATCGAAAACATCTTCTGCAATACAAAGTATCAATTTTTGGATTTGGAACATAATTTGGACTCTTTTCATCCTTTGAAAAAAATTCACCACATCCTAAACATTTCTTATTATAATAATTCATTTTCATAGTCATTAAACTCACCTAAAGATACATCAAATTCATTTAAAATATTTTCTTGAGATAATTTTTTATAAATAAATTTTTCCATTAATTTAAAAAAGAAATTAACATCACTATTATTTGTTGAATCAATTAAAGGAAAAACTAAAATACTTTTTGCTTTTAGCCAATTAGCTAATAAAATGTCAGTTAAAAACTGATCTCCAATAAAAACAATTTCATCAAATTTATATGGTGAATTTTTAATTCATTTTCTAATTTTAAGAGCAATTGGTTTTTTACAACTTCATAAAAAATGTTTAACATCTGTTGTTTCTTGCAATTTTTTTACAAAAGTAGAAACTCTTTTTTTTGTATTGTTTGATGCTATTAAAATTTCAAAACCTTCTTCTTTAGCATTGTTAATAAAATCAAAAACAAATTTATTTGGATACATACTAAAATAGGGAACTAATGTATTGTCTAAATCACAAACAATTAATTTAGTTCCACTCATTTTAAGAGCATGCAAATTTATTTCTGAAACATCTCTAACAAAAATATTAGGTCTTAAATAATTTAACCAAAAAGTATTTATTTTTTTCATATCCTAATTATATGATTTTTTATAAACTAATACCTTACCTTTTTCACCATTAAATGAACCTGATTTTTTAAACTCAAGTTTTTTAACTAAATTTAGTGATTTAATATTTTTTTCATAAACTGTACAAACAAAAACATAATTTGTTAAAGAAGTAGCCATTTTTACTAATAATTCACTCACTATTTCAAAAGCATAACCTTTTCTTTGGAATTTAGGTATGATTGTAAAACCTATAAAATATTCTTTAGTGTCTTTTTTATTAGAAACAAAAATTTCTCCAACTAATTCATTATTTTCTTTTGAAATTAAAGCAAAATTTCCAGTCTCACTATATAAATTTTTAATTTCATTTTCTTTAAACATATTTAATAAATCAGGTTGTGAAAAACAACTATAAGATTGATATTTAAAACAATTTTCATCATTTCGATACTGGAAAACTTTATTAACATCTTCTTTTACAAAATGTCTAACATAAAGTCTTTGAGAATCTAAAAGATTTTCATTTTTTTTATTTGTTTCTGAACTTGAAAAATTATCTAATGTTGCTTTTTGATCATTTGATAAATTATTTAAATTTACAAAAATAACATTAATCTTTTGAGAAATACGGTTTCAACACCCTAAAGGACCTAAATAAATTTTTTCTAAATCATTTAAAAAATCACTACCAAAAACTTCAATATTTTTAACTACATTTAAAGCTTTTTTCTTTCAAAAAAAAGAAAAAAGGTAAATACTAATTATTGATAAAACTAATAAAACTATTGCTACAAAATAAAATGGGTTTTGATCAAATGGTTTTTTATATGCAGCATAACCAACAATGATTAATATGATTGATATAAAAATAACTAAGTAAGAAGCAAAAATACATAATTTAGCTTTAAATGAAATTTTATTTAATAACTTTAAATTTTGTTCCATATTTTCAAAATAACTTTAATTAGTTATTTTCCTCATCATCTAAATCTTCATCATCTTCTTCATCATAATCATCTCAATCATCTTCTTCAATATCATTAATGTCATCAATTGAAAAATCATCGTCATCATTATCTGAATAATTTTGCTGATCTTGTTGTGAATCAATATCTGAATCATTCTCTAATTTATTTTCTGTTTCTTCTAAATCTTGATTTTGGTATTCATCTGAACTATCTTGTTCATCTAATTCTTCATCTTCTTCTAAATTTTGTTCAAAATTATTTTCATCATTTTGAATTGAATTATTACTTTCATCTGATTCATCAAAATCTTGATTTAACTCATCTTTTGAATTTTCTTGATTAAATTCATCTGATTCATCATCAAAATTTTTACTAGATTTTTCATATTCTACATAATTTGATTTATCAGGAACTGGATTATTATTTTCATTTTGAATTTCTGTTTCATTAAAATTATTTTCATAATCATCATCAAATTTTTCATTTTCTAAATTTGATTTATA
Organism: Malacoplasma sp.; assembly: GCA_029050415.1. Taxonomy (GTDB): domain Bacteria; phylum Bacillota_I; class Bacilli_A; order Mycoplasmatales; family Mycoplasmoidaceae; genus Malacoplasma. Next base: position 63 of record JAIDMU010000196.1, on the reverse strand, counting down.
GCTATTTGATTCAACATAATCTTCTTCTTTTTCATTATGTGAAAAATCTTTATAATCTTCTTT
>JAIDMU010000195.1 GCA_029050415.1 Malacoplasma sp. | reverse complement strand
GCACTATCAATTAATAATAAATTTAAACCAATCAAAATCAACATATAAAATTTTAGAAAATTCCATTTTATTAAATTTAAAAGATATTAATGATAAAGAATTAGTACTAAAAAGATTGTTAATAAAACAAGCAAAACAAATTATTATTCCAATGGCAATAGAAAAAGCTAGTCAATTAAATTTAAAAGTAAATAAATGAGGTATAAGAGACACAAAAAGAGCTTGAGGATATACTAAATTTAATAGTAAAACAATTTATTTCTGCTATAAACTTACTGTTTTTGAACCAGAAATTATTTTATATGTAATATTCCATGAGTTGTGTCATTTAATATATCCTAATCATTCAAAAGAATTTTGAAATTTATTAGAAAGAATATATCCCCAGTATAAAATTTGTAAAAAAATTTTAAAAACCTTTTATTAAAAAAATTTAATTTATAAAGAATTAAAAAAAGAAGATATTTAAATCTTCTTTTTTTTAATTGCCTAATGATTTTTTTAAAATATTTGATCTTTTTTCACCAGTCATTCCAGGAACTGATGATTCATTTTTTGGTTGCTTTTTTATTATATTAACAACTTTTTTGCTTTTAAATTTTTCTAAATTGTATTGTTCATCATTTTGTAATTGTAAATCTAATAAAAAAATATTTTTTATTGCACGATTTGCAATTTTTAAAGAATTAGAAACTATTTCAGGAAAGTAATTCATATAATTTTTATTAATAAAATCAATTCTAGATATTTCCTTTGAAATTCCAGTAGCTACTAAATTATTATCTTCTTTTGAATAAGTTTTAAATAATTTAAATTTAACAAAAGCTACTTTATCATTATCTGTTTCTACACTGACATAAATTAAATTCATATCACTATCTTGAATACTATAAACATAATTTAAATTATTATCTTTTATTAAAAAAGACTTATTTCAATTTTTTAAACATTCATCTTTATTATCAAAATCTTTTTCTTTATATGATTCATCTAAAATTTTTTGATAAATCACATTATCTTTAATTATGAAAGACAATATTTCACCAAAACAAAAGTCTGCAGCAGAATCTATTCTTTGAATTATTTTTGGTCAGTCTTCCAAACTATAGATATCAATTTCATCAAAAATAGTTCTAAATCAACTTTTTGATTCATTAGAGACTTTTTTAAATTTTTTTAAAACTTCAGACCTATTTCCAAGTAAGGAAATATCTTTTGGTTTATCTAAAACAATTCATTCATAAATATATGCAAGCAACAATAATTCATCAATTTGATTTTCAGTTAATCTTTTATCAAAAAAGTTATTTGAATCCATTAAATATTTAATTAAAGCAACAAAAATATTTCTTTCAAAAACTCATTTATTTGAACTATCTTTATT
>JAIDMU010000194.1 GCA_029050415.1 Malacoplasma sp. | reverse complement strand
CTATTATATTTTTTGTTGTTATTATTTATTTAAAAAATTAAATAAATATAATGAAAACATAAAAAATCTATATTATTATCAAGTTTATTTTTAGCAATTACTGGTGTTGGTGCTCCTATTATTTTAACTTCATGTAATAGTACAACTAGTCAAAATAATAGTAATTATGATGATAGTAATGAGAAAAATGGAAAAGTAAAAGATATTGTTAATAACCCAAAAATTAATGGTAACTTAAAATACAAACTTACAGATTTAACAGAAGAACCAAATAAAAAACAAGCATTATATTTCACTTCAATATATAAAGATGAATCAGGTCAATGAGTTTCAAAAACTATTGAAGAACTAAAAAAAGAAATTGATTCAAATAGAGATGATTGAACAACATCAACTAATAAAGATCAAAACACAACTTATGAAACTTATAAACTAGATAACTATAATAATGTAGATGGTTTTAATTGGTTCATTTCACTTGCAACATTTTATGCAGATGATTCTGAAGAATATGCTTTAGATAAACAAGATGTTAATTATGATAGTATTTTAAGTAATTCTTTAAATAAAGAAGCTCAAATAATAAGAATTACTACAGGGCAAAATGAAAATACTTCTACTGAACTTGTATTAGTAATTTCCATATCACTAAAACCTGGATTTGTATGAAAAAGTAATGATTTAAATTATGATATTTCTTTTGGTTTATATCTAAATGAAAAAGAAGAAATTACTCAATAAAATACTTTTAAAATAAATGAAGCATTTAAATAATTCCTTTTATCATTACTTTTTTTATTTCATTTTCTTCCTGACTAAAATCCCATTCTTTTCATTGTTTTGAATATTTGTATCTATATGGTTTATCATCATTAACTTTTCAAATACAATGATTCATATCTAAAATTAATGGATAGATTAGATTGTTTTCATTTTCTTTAAAATAAAGAAAATGAATTACTTCTTTACTGCTTTCTTTGCCTACATGGATTTGTCAAAGAATTTCTTTATCAACATATTTTTCAGATTTTTCTATTATTCAATCATATATATCTGGATAGTGTGATTTAATAATTTTTTCAATTAAAATGTCTCATTTTTCCATAGATTGATGACACCCTAATCCTATCTTTGTATTTAATGATTTATTTGCATTTAAAAAACTTATTATATGTTTAAATGATTTATTTACTCTTGTTCAAAAATCTTCTCAGTCAAATTTTTTATTAACTATATTTGTGTATTCTTTAGAATAAAAAAATGAAAATAATTGTAATTTGTCTAAATTAATTATTTTCATTTTTAAATTTTAAAAAATCCTCATCTTCTTCTAGAACTTCTCTTGATGGACAATCAGGATCAATTCCTTTTCTTGCTTTTATTCAAGCTAAATTTTTATGTGATTTTTCAATTAATTCTTCTGGAGAATATTCATTTCATTTATCAAAATATTTTTTATATTTTTTGTCAATTAATTTTATTTCTTCATTACTTAAAATATATGTATCTTTTTCATCTAATTTCATAAATAATTTTTGCATGAATCTATAAGAAACAAAATTAACTGGTCCATAAATTCAAGCTTGAAAATTTTTATTTTTTTTAAAAAAAGAATTATTTGTGGTTTTATTTTTTAATTCTTCATATCTTATAAAAAATAAAAGTTTTTGTAATTTTAAAGGACTAGAAACCCCTTTTGAATACAAATACTTAGCTAAAGTTTTTGTATTTTTTTCCATAAAAATTAACCTCTAAAAATTCTTTTCAGTAAACGAAAGTTTAATAAAAAAGTTGTAAATAAACTTTTTTAAATTTTAGCATAAAAAAATTTTATAAAAAAGTTTAGTTATAAATTAATAAGATAAATACATAAC
>JAIDMU010000193.1 GCA_029050415.1 Malacoplasma sp. | reverse complement strand
AAATAATTGTTTGGTATAATATTTTTTGTATAAAGAAAGTAGTTTATTACTCACCTGATTTCTTATTCAATGAAATTTTAAACTTTGCTTTTAAGCAATTTATAGAAATAGGTTAATGGCTTTTATTACTTTTTAGTAAGTTTTACTTACTATGTTAAATGCTATTTAAGGTAAACATACTTTCTAATTTAGAAAGTATGTTTTTCTTTATACAAAAAATTTTAAGGAAATTTATGAAAAATAGATTTGTTTTAAATGAACAAATAAGAGAGAATAGATTATTAATAATTGATTCTGATGGAACTAATCTTGGTGAAATGACAAAGCAAGAAGCATTAGAATTAGCTCAAAAACAAGGAATGGATTTAGTTCTTTTTTCCACAGGAGACAAACCAATTGCAAAAATAATAGATTATGGAAAGTTTGTTTACGAAAATAAGAAAAAGAATAAAGAAAATAAAAAGAATCAAGTAAAAGTAAAAAACAAAGAAATTAAAGTAAAACCAGCTATTGGAATTCATGATTTAGAAGTCCGTGTTAAAAATGCTAAAGAATGATTAAGTAGTGGTTATAGAATTCGTTTTGTTGTACTAACTTATGGAAGAATAGCAACAAAAGTTGATTTAGTTTATGAACTTTATGAAAAGTTTATTTCAATGGTTGGTGACTGTGCAACTATTCAGCAACCTTTGAAAAAAGTTAGTAATGTTCAATATGAATCATTTTTAATTCCAGCAAAAAAATAGATTTATTTATAAAGGATTTTATTATTATGAAAGTTAAACATAAAACAAAAAAATCTGTTTCAAAAAGAGTTATTGTAACAGGATCTGGAAAATTAAAAAGAAAACAAGCATACAGATCACACCTAGCTCATAACAAAACAACTAAGCAAAAAAGACATTCTAGAAAAGACAGCATCATTACTGGTGTTGATTCACAAAGATATAAACATTTAATTAATAATTAATTTAATTAGTTTTTGATATTTTAAAGGAGAATAAACATGAGAGTTAAGACTGGTCCAACTACTAGAAGAAGAAGAAAAAGATGGTTGAAAAAAGCTGAAGGCGCTTGAGGAATAAATAGCACTTCTTATAGAAATGCTAAACAAACAGTAATGAAAGCATCAAAGTATGCTTACAGAGACCGTAAAAATAAAAAAAGAGATTTTAGAAAGTTATGAATTGCTAGAATTAATGCGGCAGTAAGAAAAGAAAATTATACTTATTCATCTTTTATGAACAAGTTAAAACAAAAAAATATTGCTGTAAATCGTAAAATGTTATCAGAATTAGCAATTCACAATCCTGAAGAATTTAAAAAATTTGTTCATTCAGTAATGTTGAAATAAGTCATAAAAGATGTTACTAAATTAACATCTTTTTTTGTCTTTATTTGACTTATTAAGTATTTATTATTACTATTAATATAGTTGTATATTCTCTTAATATATTAATTTTATTTTTACTTGGGTTAAATAAATTATGAAAAAAAATTTGGTTTTTTATGCTATTGAAGCACTGGCAATAATAGCTTTAATATTATGGATAGTTTTCACAATTGCAGCATATTCAAGTTCTTTTCTTGTTTTTTTTCCAAAAGCTAGTTTAACAGTTCCAGAGTCTGGATCATCTGATCGTATTTCTGGAATTCCAGGTTTAGCTACTGTTAGTCAAATCGGAGTAGTTTTATTAGATTTAGGAATTGCTATATTCATTATCTATTTTGGACTTATGTTTTGACTTTATAAATTTAAATTTAATAAAACCAAAATTTTCTTTGCTAATATAGCTATGTATTCATTAGTTTGCTGTTTGATTATTATTGGTACATTGTTTGTTAGCTTAAACTTATAGAAAAATAGCTGAGGCTATTTTTTTTTTTTTTTTTTTTTTTAAAAAAAAATTTATTATTAAAATTTTTTTATTTTTAAAATTTTTT
>JAIDMU010000192.1 GCA_029050415.1 Malacoplasma sp. | reverse complement strand
CCTCTTGGCTCGTGGGCTCGGAGATTTGTATAAGAGACTGGGTTTTTGTTATAAATACCATGAATAAAATCATCCACAATAAAAACATTAAAACCTAATTCTTTTAAAAAAATAGTAAAAGTAGATTTGCCACTCCCCATAAAACCTGTAATACAAATAAGATTTGAATTATTTGTTAAATTTTTATTTTTTGACACTTTGGACATAGATATGTACCTCTACCATTAACTTTAATTTTAATTATTTTTGATTTGCAATTAGTACAATCAAAATCTTTTTTAGTATGAACTTGTAAAAATTTTTGAAATTCTCCTTTTTGTTCTTTTTTGTAAAAATATGTAGAAATTGTAGTTCCTTTATTTTCAACTGCCTTCAATAAAATAATTTTGGCATTTTCAACTATTTTTTTAAAATCATTATCACTTAATTTATTTGAAATAGTTTCTGGATGAATTTTACTAGCAAACAAAATTTCATCTGCATAAATATTTCCAATTCCTGAAAGATTTTCTTGATCTAGTAAAGCTGTTTTAATTGCTCTATTAGATTTTTCAATATTCTTTTTTAAATATTTTCAGTCAAATTCTTTTTCTAGTGGATCTAATCCTAATTTTGAAATTTCTTTAGAATTTAAATATGTAGTTTCATCATAAATAGTAAATGTTCCAAATCTTCTAGTATCATGATACCTAATTTCTTTATCTCCCATTTCAATACGAACTAAAACATGTTTTTTGTCATAATAATCATCATTATTTTCAAAAAACATTTTTCCTTCCATCCTTAAATGGACAACAAAAACTTTATTATTAGTAAGATGAAAAATTAAATATTTACCTTTTCTGGTAATATCTTTAATTTTTTCTTCCAATATGTGTTCACTAAAATCTTTATAACTACAATTTTTAAAGAGTTTTGGCATGATTGATTCAACACCAGTAATTGTTCTGTTTAAGCAACCTTGCTCTTTTAAAGAATCTATCACACTCTGTACTTCTGGAAGTTCTGGCATATTAATCTCCTATGTATTTTTTAAAACCATTAAATTTATATTTTTCAATAATTTTTTTTAATTCTTTTAAATCCATTTTTTTACTTAAAAAATCATCTGCTTTTTTTTCATCAAAAAAATTAGTTAAAATAGTTGCTAATTTTTTAGATAAAAAAGCATTTTCTTTATCTGCTAAAATTTTACTCTTAATACTTTTAGATTCAATAAAATCAACATTTTCATAAATTGATTCAAGACTTTTAAATTTTACTAATAATTCAGCAGCTGTTTTTGGCCCAATTCCTTTAATACCAGGTAAGTTATCAGAACTATCTCCATTTATTCCTTTAAAATCAGGAATTTGATTGGGAGTTAAACCATAGAATAAACCAGCAAAATTTTCCATTGTATAACAAACTGTTTCATCTAACCCTTTTTTTATCTGAATTACATTACATTTGTTAGAAACAAGTTGTAATAAATCATTATCTGATGAATAAACTTCACAAAAAATATCATTATCAGTTAATAATTTTACTGAACTGCCAACTACATCATCAGCTTCTATTCCTGAAACACAAAAAACATTTATTCCAAATAATTTCATTATTTCTTTAATGGGTTCAATTTGAGAAACTAAAGTATCTGGTGTTTTTTTTCGATTAATTTTATATGTATCAAATTCTTTTTTTCTAAAATTTTTATCTTTATGATCAAATGCAATAACTGAATAATCATATTTATTTTCAGATAATAATTTAAAAATAATTAACATCATTGTTTTAATAGCATTTGTTGGTTCAATATTATTTTTTAAAAAAAAATCAAGTTGTTTAATTGTTCCATAATATGCTCTAAACATTAATGAGTTTCCATCAATGATAAGTGCTTTTTTCATAATTCATTACTCCCTATTTAATCTATTTGGTTTCTAATTTTAATAATAGTTACACCATAATCTGATGTTTTAAATAAAATTAAATATTTTTTTGATGTATCTAAATTTTCAAAACTTTTTAATAATGACTGACCAAAACCCATCAATCTAGCTTTGTTGTTATAAACATCAACTAAATTTACAATAGCCATATCAGTTCCTTTTTTTGACTTAGTTATTTTAATAGAATTAATAATAACTATACTTTCAAAAAAACCTTCATTTGATGGATCGTTAATTGGTTTGATGTTGTAATTTGCATATTTATTTATGATTTCTGTATAATCTATTCTAGTTTCTTTAATACTATTAAAATCAATTCCTAACAAATCAATTTCTTTATTTTTAAAAAATTCTATTTCTTCATCTGTTTCTTTTTCAACATTTTTTAATCTGGGTTCAAAAATAAAAGATCCATCATCTTTTAAATTTTGTGATGTTTCAATAATATCAACCAAGTTTTCCAACATATACTTTTTACTTAAATTAAATGAATCAAATGTACCAGCATAAATTAAAGTTTCTAAAGTTGCTTGACCAATTTTATTAAAACTTAAATTTTTAACTGCATCACTAAAATCAATAAATTTTTTATTTTTCAATTTACTCCTAATTTCTATTATTTTCTTTGAAGTTTCAGCACCAATACCTTTAATTGAGTTCAATCCAAAAAGTATTATATTTTTTTTGTATAATCCAAAACTTTTATTGGAAATATTGATATCTGGTTTTTGAACATTTATTTTTAATCTAAAGCATTCTTCAATGTATGCTTCTATTTTTGTTTTATCACTTTCACTAAATGTCATTAAAATAATCATGAATTCTAATGGATAATAGTGTTTTAAATAAAGCAATCAGTAACTTATTAAAGAGTATGCAACTGAATGGGAATGATTAAATCCATAATCTGCAAAAGTATAAATAAAATTATATATGTTTTCTAATTCTTGTTGTGTATATCCGTTTTTTAAAGCTCTTTCAAAAAAAGTATTTTTGAATTTTTCCAATTCTTCTCCCTTTTTCTTTGAAATAATTCTTCTAAACATATCAGCTTCAGCAAGTGAAAAATTAGCAATTCTTCTCACTAAATTAATAACTTGTTCTTGATACACAATAATTCCATAGGTTGGTTCTAAAATATCTTTATTTTTTTCATCAATATAATCTACTTTTTCTTCTCCATTTCTTCTAGCAACAAAAGTTTTTATGTTTTGCATTGGACCTGGTCTATACAAAGCAGAACAAATAGAAATATCTTCAATACAAGTTGGTTTAATTTTTTTAACAACTGAAGTCATTCCTCTAGATTCCAATTGAAAAATTCCTAAAGTATAACCTTTTTGCGCATCAGCAAAAACTTTTTGATCATTCAAATTAATGTGGTTTAAATCAATTTCAATTCCATGATTTATTTTAATTAAAGTACAAACATGACTAATAGTTGATAAATTTGTAAGGCCTAATAAATCCATTTTTATTAAACCTAAATCTTCTAAAAAATCCATTGAATATTGAGTAGTAATTTCACCATTAACACTTGTTTGGATTGGAATTATGTCAATTAAAGGTTTTTTTGATAAAACAATTCCAGCTGCATGTATTCCTGTTTGTCTAGGACAACCAATAATACCAATAGCAATATCATATAAATCCTTATAAACTAAATAAGAATCTTTAATTTTTTTTGTTTTTAAAGCTGCAGCTAAATCTTCATCATACTCATTTCCTAAGTTTTTACAAATGGAGTTAATTTCTTTTAAATTTATATTTAAAATTCTACCAATATCTCTTAAAGCCATTTTAGCTTTAATTCTTTGAAAAGTGATAATGTGTGCAACATTGTTATGTCCATATTTTTCAAAAATATAATCTACTATTTCATCCCTTCTTATATCCATAATATCTATATCAATATCTGGCATTGTAATTCTTCCAGGATTTAAAAATCTTTCAAATAGTAAATTATATTTAATTGAATCAATATCTGTAATACCAAGCAAATAAGCAACAAGACTTCCAGCAGCTGAACCTCTTCCAGGACCAACTAATATATTGTTATTTTTTGCATGCTTAATAAAATCTTGAATAACTAAAAAATAATCATTAAAACCCATTTCATTGATTATTTTTAGTTCATATTCAGCTCTTTCAATGTACTCATCTTTTTTATTAGCATCAATTTCTTTATTAAAAATTCTTTGATTTAATCCATCTATGCAAAATTGGTGTAATAAAGCTTTTGAAGAAATGTTGCTGTCTTTTTTATATTCAATAATATTGTTTTTTTCAAACTCAATTACTAAATCTACTTCTTCAATTTCTTTATTTAAGTTTTTAATTTGTAAATCATTAAAAATAGATAAAGATTCATTTTCATCCAATAAATGTAAATCATTTCCTACTTCTAGTTCTTTAACAGAAACAATTTTGTTATCTCTAACTGCAATCAAAGCATTATAAATTTTTTTATCATTAACAGAGTGATATCTAGATTCATTAAAAGCTATTGCATTATCTTTATTTTTATCAATTGAATAAACTTTTGAACTAGTTTTGAAATCAAAATTGTTTAATTTATCAACAATAAATAAATTATCTAAGTATTTTTCTCAATCAAATTTTGTATTGGTAGATAAAAAAGAAGATATTTTAACTAAATTTAAATATCCTTTTTTATTTTTTGCATATAAAACAAAATCATAATTTTTATCATTATTATTTTCTATACTTATAGGTATATTAATAGACAAACCGATTACTGGAATCAACTTATTTTTTTTACATTTTAAATAAAATTCCATTGCTCCATAAAGATTTGTGTCTGTTAAACAAACATATTTCTTATTTTGGGAAATAGCAAAATTTATTATTTTATCAATTGATAAAGCAGAACTTAATAATGAGTAATGAGAATATGTGTTTATATTTAAAACTAGTAAACTTCTATTTTTGATTTTTTCTTTCATTTAAAATAACTGAAATAATTTCTTTTTCTTTATCTTCTAGTTCTTCATGTTCTAATTTATACAACAATTCGTTATAACTAAGTTTTGAAAATCTGTTATAAATCAAACTAGATTCACTATCTTTTTTAAGATCATCTAAATTAATTAAAGTAGTTTCATTTGTAGCATAATTTTTTTGATATTTTTTATTATACTCTTCTTGTAATTTACTTTTTTTATCCTTTTTTCTTCAAAACATACTAATACCCTACTCATTGAATTTAACATTATTATAATATTTAAAAAGTTTATTTATTAACTTAATTTAAATAATAAAAAATAAGAAAATAAAATTTTTAAATTTAATTATTTATAAGATTTTTGACATTATTAAATACATAAAAATATTTATTTAATAATTTCTCCAAGTTTTAAAATTGACTTAGGTAAATTTCTTTTGTGCTCTGAAATTCTGTGCAAATATTCAATTCTTTCATAATCATTTTTAGGAATTTCTTTTTTTTCTAAAAAATTATCAATCATCTCATAAGTAACTTTTAAATCATCTTCATCTTTTTGATTTTCAAAAAGACCAGCACTTGGATCTTTAAATATAATTTGATTTGGAACACCTAAAAGTTTTGCACATTCCCTTACATCATTTTTTGTTAAATTTGCAAGAGGAATAAAATCAGAACCAGAATCACCAAATTTCGTAAAATAACCAGTATAAATTTCATCAGCATTACTTGTGCCACAAACTAAATAATTATAAACTTGAGCATAATAGTACAAAGTAACCATTCTTAGTCTAGACTTTAAGTTCATTTTTGCTAATTTATTGTCTGGTAAATCTTTAATAATTGCATTGAAAGTCTGTTCTAAATTTTTGTTAACTGAGTTAATTTTAAAGTGATTTATTACTAAATTTGCATCATTTACATCTTTTGTAGAATTATATATATCAAGTCTAAGTGCTAAACTTTTATCTTTAAAAAATTTACTTGCTATTGCACAAATTAAAGCTGAGTCTATCCCACCAGAAACGCCAAAAACAAATCCCTTTGTTTTTGATTCTTCTAAAACTCCATTAATTCAATTAGCTATAATATTAATAATTTTTATATAATCTTTTTTCATAACATTTTAGTTTATTTCAAAATCTTGATCTTTAATTTTAAAATAATCTCCTTTTTTAGCACCTTTGCTTTTTAAAAATTCTTCAATTTCTTCCATTTTTATTTTTTGCATAAATCTAACAACATTTTCATCTGTAGTAAATGGAATTC
>JAIDMU010000191.1 GCA_029050415.1 Malacoplasma sp. | reverse complement strand
GGAATAAAAAAAGGTCCCCACATAATACCACTCGAAAGGACCCAATTATGTTATATAAGCATTTATCAGAAAATGAAAGAATAATTATTTATTTTTCTTTTTATATTAAAAATGAATCTATTTCACAAATAGCTAAAGATTTGAACAGAAACAAATCAACAATTTCTAGAGAACTTAAAAGAAACTTAAACAGCTTTGGACTTTATAATCCATCTTATGCTCAAAGAAAGTATAGGAGAAGGAAAAGAAATACTCATATTTTTTGTATGCTCAAATATAAATCATTCACTGATCTTTTTTTAGAAAAATTTAATAAAAGATCATTTGGAGTAGAAGCTACTTGTAACTATATTAAAAAGAATTATCCATGTGTAAAAGTTCCAAGTGCTAGACAAGTATTTAATTGAATCAAATTAAAAAGATGAGTAATTGTAAGAAGTGATTGTTTAAGAAGAAAGTATGTAAAAGGCAAAAGAAGAAAGAATGGAATGTATAGTAAATTAAAAAATAAATACGTTTTACCAATTACTTTAAGACCTGAATCAATTAATAAAAGAGAAAAGTTTGGACATTGAGAAGTTGATTTAGTAATGTCTAAAAGACAAAAAGGTTATTCACACCTACTTACAATGACTGAAAGAGTTACAAGAAAAACTTTTATAAAATTAGTTAAGGGAAAACACCCTTTTACAATAAATTCAGCTATTAAAAAAATAACTGAAGAAAACAAATTAGTTGTTAAAACAATTACTGTCGATAATGGAATAGAATTTTCAAGTATAGGAATTTTAGCTCATTGAATAAAATGTAAAATTTATTATTGTCAGCCTTATTCTTCATTTCAAAGAGGAAGCAATGAAAATGCTAATGGATTAATTAGAAGATGATATAAAAAAGGATTTGATTTTTCATTGCTTAGTGAAAATGACATTAAAAATTTAGAATTCAAAATTAATAGTATTCCAAGAAGAATGTTTAACTTCTTATCAAGTAATGATGTTTTTAAACAATATTAGATTGGAATAAAAATATCCATAATTTATTTAATTATGGATATTAAATGTG
>JAIDMU010000190.1 GCA_029050415.1 Malacoplasma sp. | reverse complement strand
ATATTGAATACTATAAGTTGACAATGATTTATTATTAGACATAGTACCAAAATCAATTGTAACAGAAACTGTTTTTTGAATTTCATTTGGAACTACAGTTAATTTAAAATCATTGTTATTTAATTTTTCTACATATTGTCCAGTTTTATAAGTAATTAATGTTTTAATATTGTCATTACTTAAAACTCATTCACTAAAAGTTTTTACTGTCATTTCATTAATTTGATTTTCATTAAAAACTTTTTGTGCAATCAAATAATTTTTTAACATATTATTTGATACAAATGATAAATTATCATCAGTTTGATCAGCATTCCCTTGTACAAAACCAGAATAATTAGCAATTAAATTTAAATCACTACTAGCACCATCTAGCAAATTTTGTGGAATTTTTACATAAAAACTTGCAATTCCCAAAGAGTTATCAATATACATATCAGTAGTAATTGATGAATTACTAGATCAATTTTTTGGTATAGCACTACCAGTAGATTTAACCAATAATTTTTCAATTAAATCACTTAAAGAATTATATGTTTTATTACCAACAGTTAATGGTTGTTTATTTTTAACTAAAGTATCATAAATTTCTTGAACTTGTTTCAATTTAAAGTCAATTAAAGCTACATCACTATCATCTACAAATGTAACTGAAAATTTACTGTTATATTCATCAGTTGTCATAAAATTACTAAATGTATAAAATGCTACATAATTATTAAATCCATGGTTGCTATTTCCAATAGCAGCAGCATAATCTTTATTTAATGTAACTGTAACTGCTAAAGTACCATTAGTATCATTTGGAGTTAATGCAATATTAAAATCATTTGAATCAAACCCTTGGTATTCAATTAGATTTTTTACTACATCTCCCTCAGTAACAGAAGAAGGTAAAATTGATCTAAATGCTACACTTCCAAGTGAAGTAACATTATTTTTAAAATTAAATTGATAGCTTGACTGTTTATTTAAATTTGTGTAAGTAACTATGTATGTATGAGCTTGCTTGTCAGGTGAATTACCACTAGAAATGTTTGCTGTGATTTTTAAAGTACCAGCAGTATCATTTGGTTCTAAAGTAAAACTAATTTTAGAAACTGGATATCCTTTACTTAAACTAGTGTTAATAAATTGCAAAAATCCTGCATTATTTTTGTTTGAATTAGTAAGTGATGTGAATGAACTTGGTAAAGTATTTGCTTCAAGTAAAGATTTTAATTGTGGTACTTTTGTAACATCAATTGTTTGATTTACATTATTTTGTGATGCTGAATTTGCACCCATAAAATAGAAAGAACTTTGTTGATTGCTATCAAAAACTGTATAAGTTTTTGAAGATGTATAAGTTAAAACTTTATCACTTAAATTGTTACCTGAATAAGTTATACCCATTGGTATATATTGATAAGTAACATTAATTGTAACTTGTCCATTACTGTCATTTCGGCCAGAAATAGAATAATTCTTTTTAGGGTAAAGTAATTTTCCAGTAGCATCTGTAATTGTTTGTGATTGGAATGAAGCTTGAAAAGGGTCTAAATTATTAACATCTTCAACAGTTAAATTAGTTGGAAGAGTATTTAAAAAATCATAATCATTTGAAGAAGATAAGGTTTTTCAACTTGTTTTATTTGCAATAGTATTAGTAGTTTTAAATTCTTTTGTAATATTTTTTGGAACTGAATTTTCAGGTAAAACTGAAGCAAATCATGGAATTTGATACAAGTTAACTTCAACTTTAAAAGATCCATTAGTATCATTTATATCTTTAATTGTAAAAGGTTGATAATTATTACTATTTTGAAAAAATGAGTTATTTAAAGTTGTTACATCATTTTGTGTAATTTCACTTGGAATTTTTGAATCTAAAACACTTTGTTCAATTGTAAAGTCAGCAGATTTTTGAAAAGATTCACTTGTATTTAGTAATCCTTTATAATCACCTTGCGATTGATTGTAAATATTTTGTGTTACCCCAATTGCTAAACCTCATTTAGTATCTTGGTTATCAGCTGGAGGTGAAGAATTTTGAATATAAACCTCAGGTTTAGCATTTATCATCATTAGCTGACCTGTATATCCAAAAACATTATAAATAATAAAATTATTGGCATAACTACTTATTTGATTTTGATTAATACCAGATAAATCTAAGTATGTTCCAGGATTTAAAGAAGTGTTTGTAGTTAAACTTAAAGTATTTTTTTCAATTTTAAAAATTTTTGAATCATTTTTAAATTTGAAATATAAATTATCATTAGCATCAACTGTTCAAGACTGAATTCATTTTCCTTCACTCATTGCAAATGAAGTTGCTGTAATGTTATTAGAATTTGATGGATCAATAATTATGACAGTATTATAAACCACTGTTGCAACTTTACCAGACAGCAAAATAAAATAATCATTTTGTGGTGCAACTGTACTATTTCTATAACCTGCTAAACCATCTGCTACTTTTTTAGGTTCTGATCAAGACCCAGTTCCAATAAAATTTAAATTATCATCAACCATTAAAAAATAAATATCATAAGATGCTAAATGAGCTGAACCATCACCAGTTGTTCCACTTTGTGTTCCAAAAGAATTAATTTCTAAGAAATTTACATTATTTGCTACTGGGATTAAATTACTAAAAACTCATCGATAACTACTTCCAGTATCTTTTAACTGGTTTACTTTATCTTTACTATTACCTTCTAATTTTGTAACACTATCAGTTTTTTGATTATATAAATAAGCAGTACCATTAAAATCATTTGCAGCATTACCAAAACAGATTACATTACCAGAAGCTAAAGCAGATACAAAATATACCATTCCAGTATCTCCTAAACCAATGGTTTTTGTAATTTTTCCATTTGATGCATCAATAGCAAATAATTTTTGATCTTTATTTTGACCACCAGTATAACCTAAAACTCAAATTGTATTAGTTGATCTGTTATAATCTCAATTAAATCAAGCTCTTGGTCACGAAACACCACGTCCTGTATACACAGCATTAACCCCAGTTTGACCATTGTAACCAACATTATATTCACTCATATCTATGTCTCAAATTTTTGAACCATATCAATCAAGTGCAGTAATTTTATTACCTCAAAAAGTTAAAGGTCCTGAAGTTGTTGATAAGTTAGAATTTTGCGAAATATTTTGAGCTGCTACTAAATCACTAATATCTTCTTGAAAATTGCTATCAATTTTTGAAACATACTCACTATTTGAAACTTGAGTCACAAATCCTAGTGGAGCACCAGCAATTAATCCAGCTAAACTAATAGTACCTAAAGAAATTAAAAATCTTTTTTTCTTATCCATAAATACCTCCTAAAAAGAAAAATACATAAAGATAAAAAAATTAAAAACAAAATTTGGAAATAAAACTTATTTAGTTTTGTATTTCCAATTTCTTATCATCTTCTTTCCTATGTACACTTAAAACATACTCCAATTAAATTACTATGTCAATAGAACATAAAATAACAAAATCAGAAAGGACAACTTTCTGATTTTTAAAATGTTTTATAAAATGTATTGAATACTGTAATTTGAAAGTGATTTAGGATTAGTCATAGTACCAAAATCAATTGTAACTGAAACTGTTTTCTGAATATCATTTGATACAACAGTTAAAGTATATTGATTACTTTGTAGTTTTGTATCATATTGGCCTGTATGATAAGTAATTATTTTTTTGACATTATCACTATTTTTTACTCAATCCCCAAATTCTTTAGCTGACATATTACTTAATTGTTGTTCAGTAAAAATTTTTTGAGCTATTAAATAATTTTTTAACATATTGTTTGATACAAATGATAAATTATCACCAGTTTGATCAACATTACCTTTAACAAATCCTGAATAATTTGCAATTAAATTTAAATCACTACTTGCACCATCTAAAAGATTTTGTGGAATTTTTACATAAAAACTTGCTATTCCTAATGAATTATCAACATACATTGTAGTTTGAATTTGATTATTATTACTTCAGTTCTTTGGAATTGAATTCCCCATATTTGCAACTAATAACCTTTCAATTAAATCACTTAAATTTGTATAAGTTTGATTCCCTATTTTTAATGATTGTTTTTTAACTACTAAAGTATCATAAATTTCTTGTGCTTGTTTTAATTTTAAATCTAACAATTTTGCTGAACTATCATCAACAAATTCAACAGAAAATTTTTTGTTATACTGATCTGTTGTCATAAAACCATTAAATGTATAAAATGTACTATAGTTTGTAAAACCATGATTACTATTACCAATTACTGGTGCATAATCACTGTTTAATTTAACTGAAACATTTAAATTACCTTTTGCATCATCTGGTGATAAAGAAATACTAAAATCATTAGAATCAAAACCAGTATATTGAACTAAATAAGCCATTACTTCACCTTCAGTTACAGAAGATGGTAACAATGTGTTAAAAGGGACTTTTCCAAAAGAAGTAACATTATTTTTAAAACTAAAAGTATAAGAATTTTGCTTATTTAAATTAGTATAAGTAACTATATATGTATGTGCTTGCTTGTCAGGTGAATTATCTTGTGAAATTCTAGCAGTAATTTTTAAAGTACCAGCAGTATCATTTGGTTCTAAACTAAAGTTAATTTTTGAAACTGGATAACCTTTACTTAAACTAGTGTTAATAAATTGTAAAAATCCAGCATTATTAGTATTTTGGTTTACTAAACTTGAAAAAGAACTTGGTAAAGTATTAGCTTCTAATAATGATTTTAATTGTGGAACATTTTTAACATCAATATTAATGTTTTGATTGTCTACAGCTTGACTAGATTGCCCCATAAAATAAAATGCACTTTGTTCAGTACTTTTAAAAACAGTGTAAGTATTTTCAGAATTATAAGTTAAAACATTACTTGCACCACTAGTATAGGTCACACCCATTGGAATATATTCATATTTAACTGAAATTTTAACAGCACCATTTTGATCATTTTGATTAGTAATAGAGTAAGTTTTTTTAGGGTATAGCAACTTACCACTTGCATCAGTAATTGTTTGAGATTGAAATGATGCTTGAAATGGATCTAAGTTTTGAACATCAGCAACTTTTAAGTTACTAGGAAGCATGTTTAAAAAATCATAATCAGTTGATGTTGATAATGATTTTCAACTAACTTTATTTGTAATTTTATTAGTTGTACTAAAACTTTTTTCAATAGTTTTAGGAATAGAACCACTAGGTAAAGTTGTAGCAAATCAAGGAACTTGGTAAAGATTAACTTGTACTTTAAATGTACCAGCACTATCATCAATGTCAGAAATAACAAATGATGGATATTTACTATTTGCTTGGAAAAAAGAGTTATTTAAAGTAACAACATCATTTTGATTGATTTCACTTGGGATTTTTGAACTTAAAGCAGAACTATTTATATCAAAATCAGCAGCTTTTTGAAACGATTCACTTGTGTTTAACAACCCCTTGTAATCCCCTTGTGCTTGGTTATTAATATTTTGTGTAACACCAATTGCCAATCCATACTTTGTGGTAGTATTGTCATCTGGAAGAGCTGGATTTCTAATGTATAAATCAGACTGTGAATTAATCATCATTAACTGACCAGTATAGTCAAACACGTTATAAATCACAAAATTATTTGCATAAGTATTTACATTATTTTGAGAAATACCAGATAAATCTAAATAAGTTATAGGATTTAAAGATGAGCTAGTTGTAGAACTTAAAGTATTTTTTTCAATTTTATAAATTTTTGGGTCATCTTTAAATTTGAAATATAAATTATCATTAGCATCCATTGTTCATGATTGAATTCATTTAGCTTCACTCATTGGAAATGAAGTTGAAATAATATTATTAGTATTTGAAGGATCAATAATAACTACTGTATTGTAAATTACTGTTGCAACTTTACCTGAAAGTAAAACAAAATAATCATGTTGTGGGGCAACTGTACTATTTCTATATCCAGGAATACCAGATGCTACTTTTTTTGGTTGTGATCAAGAACCTTGTCCAATAAAGTTTAAATTATCATCTACTAGCAAAAAATAAACATCATAACTTGCTAAACTAGCTGATTGGTCTCCTGTAGTACCACTTTTTGTACCAAAAGAATACATTTCTAATAAATTCACATTATTAGCCACAGGGATTAAGTTATTAAAAACTCATCTGTATCCTGTTTTACCTTCATCTATCATTGAATCAACTTCATTTTTACTATTACCTTGTAATTGAATAACTTTATTTTGACTAGGGTTATATAAAAAAGCAGTACCATCATAAGATTTTGCAGCATTACCAAAACACACTACATTTCCAGATGTTAAAGCAGAAACATAATAAACAGCTCCTGTGTTTCCAAGTCCAATAGTTTTAGTAACATTACCTGTTGAAGCATCTATTGCAATCAACTGTTGATCATTATTTTTCCCTCCATAAAAACCTAAAACTCAAATGGTATTAGTTTTTCTATTATAGTCCCAGTTAAATCAAGCTCTTTCTCATGAAACACCTTTTCCTGTATAAACAGCTTGTTCTCCTTTTTGACCATTATATCCAATATTATATTCACTCATATCAATGTCTCAAATTTTTGATCCATATCAATCAAGTGCAGTAATTTTATTTCCTCAAAAAGTTAAAGGTCCATTAACAGTTGATAAATTAGAATTTTGCGAAATACTTTGTGAAGGAATTAAATCTGTAACACTTTCTTGTTCTAAAGAACTAACTTTAGACAAAGAAACTGTTGAAATTTGCTTAGATAAAAATCCTAAAGGTGCAGTTGCTGCTAAGCCAGTTATTCCTGCTATACTTAACAAAATTAATAATCTTTTTTTTATTTTCATAAAATGATACCTCAAATGTTTTTATTAATTTTTAAACTACTAAACCTGATTAAAAATTAAGCAAATCTGTACTAAATATTCAAATTTTTTACTGTTTTTTAGTAAAAATTCCAAAAAAAATGCATAAATGTTTCTTAAAATATTTATTTTTAATTAAAAAAATGATATAAACATAAGCAATTTTACGATTTAATAGTTAAAGTTTCATAAATGTCTACTTTAAATATTACTCTAATAATTTTTGCATATCAACTTTGAAACAAAAATAAAAAAAGTACAATCACTTAATTGACTGTACTTTTTTATTAGAATTTTTATTCTATAAAATATATTGAATACTATAACTTGATAAAGAATTTTTATCTGTCATTTGTCCAAAATCTATTGTTATTGAAACTGTTTTTTGAATTTCATTTGTAATAACTGTGTATTTAAAATTGCCATCATTTAATTTAGTTTCATATTCACCAGTGTAATAAGTAATTAAATTTTTAATGTTATTGTTTTGGTTAACTCAATTACTAAATTCAATTACTGATAAATTATCAATTTGATCTTCTTTAAAAAAATTTTTAGAAACTAAATAATTTTTTAACATATTGTTTGACACAAAAGATAAATTATCTTTTGTTGTCACAACATTACCTTTAACAAATCCTGAGTAGTTTGCTATGAAGTTTAAATCACTACTTGCACCATTTATTAAGTTTTGTGGAATCTTTACATAAAAACTTGCAATCCCCAATGAGTTATCAACATACATTTCGGTTTTGATATTATTATTATTTTTTCAATTTTTTGGGACTAAACTACCCATACTTTTTACAAGTAAATTTTCAACTAAATCATTTAAGTTATCATAAGTTTTTTTACCAACTGTCAATTTTTCTTTTTTATTGAAAGTGTCATAAATTTCTTGAGTTTGTTTTAATTTAAAATCTAGTAAGTCAACTGAACTATCATCAATAAATTCAACTGAAAATTTATTATTAAATTCTTCTGTTGTCATAAAACCTTTAAATGTATGATTAGCTTGGTAATTTGTAAACCCATGACCACTAGATGCAATTTCACTTGCATAGTTTTTGTTCAATGAAACTGAAACTGTAAGATCACCATTTGCATCATTTGGATATAAAGAAATATTTAAATCATTTGAATCAAAACCTTGGTATTTTACTAAGTATGCTATTACATCACCTTCAGTCACTGAAGATGGTAATATTGTATTAAAAGCAACATTCCCAAACTGATTAACATTTTGAATAAATTCAAATTTGTAATTTGTTTGTTTATTTAAGTTAGTATAAGTCACTACATAAGTATGAGGTTTTTTATCAGGTGAATTACCTTCTGAAATTTTAGCTGTAATTTTTAAAGTACCAGCATTATCATTTGGTTCTAAAGAAAAATTAATTTTTGAAACTGGATAACCTTTACTTAAACTAGTGTTAATGAATTGTAAAAATCCAGCATTGTTTTTATTAGTGTTTGGATTGATTAATGAATTAAATGAACTTGGTAAAGTATTAGCTTCAAGTAAAAATTTTAATTGTGGAACATTTATAACATTAACTTGTAAAGATTTGTTATCAGTTGATTGTTCACTAGCACCCATGAAATTGAATTGACTAGATGATGAAGTACTAAAGATAGTATACTCATGTGTTTGAGAATAATTTAAAACTTTAGCGCTGTTTTTTCCAGTATATGTAATGCCCATTGGTACATATTTGTAATCAACTTTAATAGTAACTTTCCCAGCACTATCATCTGTTTTAGTTATTGAATAATCTTTTTTTGGATATAGTAATTTACCACTTGCATCAGTAATAGTTTGTGATTGAAATGAAATTTGAAAAGGATCTAAATTGTTAACATCATCTACTTTTAAATTTGATGGCAACATATTTAAAAAGTCATAATCTGTAGAAGATGATAATTCTTTTCAACTCACTTTATTACTAATTTTATTTTTAGTTTCAAAACTTTTAGTTATTTTTGTTGGGATTGATTCATCTGGTAAAGTTGAAGCAAATCAAGGGATTTGATACAAGTTAACAGTAATATCAAATTTTCCTTCATCATCTTTAATGTTACTTATTTCAAAAGAAGGATATTTTGGATCAGCTTTAAAAAAAGAATTATATAAAGGTGTGATATCACCTTGGATAATTTCACTTGGGATTTTAGAATTCAAAACTGATTCACTAATTTCAAAATCTGCTGATTTTTGAAATGAGTTCTCAGTATTTAACAATCCTTTGTAATCACCAGTATTTTGACTAGATTGATTTTGAGTAACTCCAATTGCAAGACCTCATTTATCAACATTATTATCAGTTGGTAAAGCAGGAGTATCAATAGTTTCTGAAGATTTTGCATTAATCATCATTAATTGACCTGTATATCCAAAAACATTATAAATTACAAAATTATTTGCATAATTTTTAACATTGTCAGTCCCAATTCCTGATAAATCTAAATAAGTTGTAGGTGCTAAAGTTCTGCTAGTGTCTGAATTTAAAATTGTTTTTTCAATTTTGTAAATTCTAGAATCATCTTTGAATTTAAAATATAAGTTTTCATTAGCATCAATAGTTCATGACTGAATTCATTTTTCTTCACTCATAATAAAACTTGATGTTTTAATATTATTTCTATTTGAAGGATCAATAATAACAACAGTGTTGTAAACAACTGTAGCAACTTTCCCGCTTAATAATGAAAAGTAATCACGTTGTGGAGCAACTTTACTATTTTTATAATTGTTGATACCACTTGCAACTTTTTTTGGTTTATCTCAACCATTTTGAGTAATTGAATTTAATTTATCATCAACTAACATAAAATAAACATCATAAGATGCTTGATGGGCTGATCCATTTCCAGTTGTATTGGATTGAGTACCAAAAGAATAAATTTCAACAATGTTTATATTGTTAGATACAGGTATTAAATTTGAAAAACTTCATCTAAAATCTTTATCAAGAACTTTATTTTCCATATCTTGTAAATCTTTTATTTTTTCAGCACTGTTTCCAGTTATTTTATTTACAGCTTTAGTTGATGCATCATATAAATAAGCTGTTGCATTGTATGAAATTGCAGCAGTTCCATAGCACATTACATTTCCTGATGCTAAAGCCGAAACAAAATAAACTGTATCTCTTAAACCTAATTCAAAAGTGTTTTCAATTTGTCCAGTAACAGCATTTACTTCAAATAATTTTTGATTTCACTTATATTTGGTAGTTTGATTTGAATAACCTAAAATTCAAATTTTATTAGTATCCCTATTGTAATCTCAATTTAATCATGCCCTTTTTCAATTTCCATTACCATATGAAGTATTAGGTCCTACCTGTCCATTATCACCTTCTACATATAAACTCATATCAAGATCTCAAAGTTTAGATCCATATCAATCAAGTGCAGTAATAGTGTTTCCTCAAAAAGTTAAAGGACCTGTCTTTGTTGACAAGTTTGAGTTTTGAGAAATACTTTGTGCAGGTACTAAATCTTTTTTATCATCTTGTTTTACTGAACTAACTTTTTTAATTTGACTTGTTGAATTATAAAAACCTACAACCCCTAAAGGAATAGCAGCTGTTAAACCTAAAGCAGTAGCAGTGGTTAAAAGAATTACTCATCTTTTCTTACTTTTTTTCATAAAAATCCTAAATAAAATAAAAAATAAACTAGTAGATTTAAATATCTATTTAGTTT
>JAIDMU010000019.1 GCA_029050415.1 Malacoplasma sp. | reverse complement strand
GAATAGTTGTATTAAGTGATGATTCAATATCTAATCAATTATTAATAGATGTTTTAAGAGGTGATGAAGTTAAAACATCTGGTTATGTTTATAAAAACTTTTCTAATAATAATCAATGAATTGATGTTTCAAGTTTAGAAAATGATAAAGAAATAACAGAATCTTTAGCAAGTCCTGATTATTTATCTTTTATAACAAAGAAAAAAGAAAAAGTAGTATCAGCTATGAAAAAAATTTTTAACAAGCTTGATAAAGATCCAAGTGCTTTATTTATAAGTGAACTAGCAGAAAAAATGCATTTTAGTGATTATATGACAAAAAATATTTTTGAACTAGATGATTTAGCATTAGAAAAATTCACTACAATGTGTGATATTCTAATTGGAAAAAAAGTTATTTTGATTAAAAGCATTTGTCAAGATATGAATTTTGAACAAAGAAGCAAATTATTATCTTTTTTAAATGATTATTTTAAATCTAAAAATATTACAGTAATTTATGCAACCGAAGATATAAATGATGTTAATTTAATTGGAAATAAAATAATGGTTTTAAAACAAGGTCAATTAATGGACTTTATGTCAAACCAAAAGATTTTACAAAGATTTGAATCTTTAGATGAATTTGTAAATTATTACTTAACTTATGGAACAATAAAAAGTTTTTAATTTTATTTTAAATAATTTAACTTTTTTAGATATACTCTAATGATTCACTAGATTAATAATTTAGTGAATTTTACTTGGTTTTAGTTTTTTATAAAAAAATAAAATGAAAATTAAATCTTAAATAAAATTTAGTAGTATTATAAATACTGAATTAATTTCTGATTTAAAAAAACTTTAAATCAAAACATTTTTTAAAAATAAAAAAATCATATACTTTAAAAATTTTTGACTAAAAATTTCAAAGATTTTTAAGTTATATGATTTATGTTTTTATAAAAACTGGTTATATAAAAAAGAAAGGAAATGTATTATGCTCAAATTATTAAAATACATGAAAAGAAAAGATGTATATTTAGCATTCTTTTGTCTTTTTTTAAGTATTTGTCAAGTTGCTTGTGATATATCACAACCATTCTTACTTACTGAATTATCAAATGCTATAAATATCCAAGATCTTGAAGCTTCGATTGGACCTATTTGGACTTATTCTGGTCTTATGATAGCATTAGCTGTTGGTAGTTTTATTGTTGGTAGTGCAATAACTTTTGTTTCTGCTCGATTAGCTGTTAGAGTTGGTGGAAATATTAGATTTGAATTATTTAACAAAGTTCAAAGTTTAACAATTGCAGAACTTGATAAATTGACAACTGCTTCTTTAATTACAAGAATTACAAATGATGTTACTTTTTATCAAAACACATTAGTTTTAGTTTTAAGAATGTTAATGAGAAGTGTTTTAATATTTGTTGGTGGAGTTATTGCTTCTTTTATTTATAGTGCTCAATTAAGTGCTAATGATCAACACGGAAATCAATCTTTATGATGGCTTGCATTTATAGTTATTGGTTGTTTATTTGTGCTAATGCTTTTAATGTCTATTATTATCACTTTTTCAGTTCCATACTTTGGAAAGCAACAAAAAGAAACAGATAAAACAAATGCTGTGATGCGTGAAAACATTTTAGGAATTAAAGTTGTAAAAGCATATAATTTGCAAAACGAACAAATTGAAGTTTTTGATAAGCAAAATAAATCACTGAGATTTGTTTCAACAAGAGGTCAGCAAATTGGGATGTCGTTAATGCCTTTAATTCAATTTTTTGTACAAATTTCAATAGTTGTTTTACTGATGGTTTCAGCATATATGATGCAAGGATCAAATGCTAATGAAATTCAAGGTACAGTTCTATCATTTATTCAAATGGTTTCTTTAATTTCGATGGGAATGATTTTATCAATTATTGCTATTGTGAATTTAGCTCAAACTAAAGCTTGTTCTAACCGTATTTTAGAAGTGTTCAATACACAAAGATCAATCCCAAGAAACACTTCAAATAATGTGATTGAAAATTCTTCTGTTGAGTTTAGAAATGTATCATTTAGATATAATCACAATGATGAAGGACTTAATGTTTTAGAAAATATTTCATTTTCTGCAAAACCTGGTGAAATGATAGGGATTATTGGTCCAACTGGAAGTGGAAAATCAACACTAGTTGGTTTACTTACTAGAAATTATGATGTTAATGAAGGTGAAATTTTAATATCAGGATTGAATATTAAAGATATTAATTATAATTCATTAAGACAATCAATTGGATATTCACCGCAAAAAAGTGTTTTATTCTCAGGAACAATAAAAAGTAACTTATTATTTGGAAAAAATGATGCATCAGAAAAAGAACTTATAGAAGCTGCTAAAAAAGCTGAGGCTTATGAATTTATTAAAAACAAAGAAGGTAAACTTGATGCAGTAGTTGAACAACGTGGTGGTAACTTCTCTGGTGGCCAAAAACAAAGACTTTCAATTGCAAGAGCTTTAATTAGAAAGCCTAAAATTCTAATTTTAGATGATTCTACAAGTGCTTTAGATATGATTACTGAAGCAAAAGTTCAAGAAAATGTGAGATCTTTTAAAGATTCTACAATCTTTTTAGTAGGTCAAAGAATTGCAGCAATTTCAAGAGCTGACAAAATAATTGTTTTAGATCAAGGAAAAATGGTAGGTTATGGTAAACACAAAGATCTATTAAAAAAATGTTCTTTATATAAAGAAATAGCTGATTCACAAGCTATTGGAGTGGAGGGATAATTATGATGATGTTTCCAACAAAATCTAAAAACAAAAAAGAAAATTCATCATCAGTGATTTCTGCTGAATCTGAAAACAAAATAACTTCAACATATTTAGTTCCTTCTGATAATGAAAATAACAAAGTTTCTAAACCTGTATCACACCATCAAAAAGTTAATTCTAATGATAAATTGGATTTCAAACTAGCTTTTAAAATATTTATTAAATATTTAGGTTTTTATAAAACAACAATTTTTATATCTTTTTTGCTTTCTTTAGTTTCAACTACTTTTAATATTATTGTGATTATTGGTATGGGAGACATACAGTCTTATTTGTCGGCTTTAGTAAGATTTGGTGATAACAAGAATTTCATTACTTTAGACACTTATTTAATTTTTTCTGGATTAATGCTTGTGTCATATTTTTTAAATTCATTTTTTCAGTGAATTATGAACTTAGTAGTTATTAAATTATCTCAAGGCATTGGTTACAAAATGAGAATGGATTTATTTAATAAAGTTCAAATACTTTCTGTTAAATACTTTGATACTCACGAAAGTGGGGATATTATGAGTGTTTTAACAAATGATGTTTACAATTTAGTGCAATTCATTTCTCAAAACTTTACTCAAACATTGTATGGTTTAACAACAATGTTAGGTATGCTAATATTAATGTTTATCATTAGCCCTACTTTATCTCTTGTTGTTATTGGAATTTTGGTTGTTTTATTATCTTTAATATCAATATTAGTTAAAAAAAGTGGTCCAGCTTTTATGCAACAACAAAGAGAATTGGGACATATGAATGGTTATATAGAAGAGACAATTTCTGGACAAAACATTATTAATTTATATAGTCAACAAAAAAATGTTCAAAATTCTTTTGAGAAAATCAATCACAAATTAGTAAAAAGTGGAGAAACATCACAAGGTATTTCAGGTTTATTAATTCCTTGATTAAATTTTTTAATGAATTTTGTTGTTGCTTTATTATACGGAATTGGAGCAACATTTGCTGCTTTAAATATAAGTTTTTATGGTGCAGATGCTTCAGTTACTTTAAGTCCAGAAATTTCTAATAGAATATCAGAAAGTACGAAAGAATTTGTAGAAAAAATAGGTCAGCAAGTGGACACTGGAGTGATGACTAAAATTTCTTTATTAACTTCAATGGTTTTAGCTACAAGAAACTTTATTCAGCCAATTAATCAAATGATAGCAATGATTGCACAACTACAACAAGCAGTAGCTGGATGCAAAAGAACTGAAGAAATTTTTGAACAAAAAAGTGAATACAGAGAAGAAGAAAAAATAACTATTGATAAACCTTTAAAAGGTAAAGTAGAAATAAAAAATCTTAACTTTAGTTATATTCCTGAAAAACCTGTATTAAAAAATGTAAGTATTAGTGCTGATCCTGGTCAAACAATTGCAATTGTTGGACCAACAGGAAGTGGTAAAACTACAATTATTAACCTTTTAACTAAGTTCTATGACATTGAAGATGGTGACATTTTCATAGATGGATATGATATTAAAAAAGTAACTAAAGAAAGTATGAGAAAACAAGTTTCTATTGTTTTACAAGATACATACTTATTTAGTGGAACAATTATAGAAAATATTCGTTTAGCAAAGCCTGATGCTACTGATGAAGAAATTAAAGAGGCGGCAAAAGCATCTGATTGTGATGATTTCATTATGAAATTAGAACATGGATACAATACAGTTCTTTCTGAAAATGCTTCTGAACTTTCAAGTGGTCAAAAACAATTAATTGCTATAGCAAGAGCTATGATATCTCCTTCAAGTATACTAATTTTAGATGAAGCAACTTCAAATATTGATACTAGAACTGAAAAAGTAGTTCAAAAAGCAATGTTTAAATTAATTAAAAACAAAACAGCTTTTGTAATTGCTCATCGTTTATCTACTATTAGAAATGCTGATAAAATTGTTGTTTTAAAAGATGGAAGTGTTTTAGAAACAGGTAATCATAAAGAACTAATGAAGAAAAAAGGCTTCTATTACAATTTGAACTTATCTAAAACTGATAATTTAGATGAAGAAAAAGATTAATCATTTATTGATTTATTAATTTATAATTACCAAGATATGAATAATCTATTTTCAATTTTTGATATGCAAAAAAATTTTTACTCATCAAGTGAGGAAATGTCCTATAAAAATTTGAAAAAAAAATTAATGGACTTTTTAGAAATTTTTAAAAAGCATAGTCAAGACT
>JAIDMU010000189.1 GCA_029050415.1 Malacoplasma sp. | reverse complement strand
ATACATAACTCAATTTTTTATTGTTATAAAACATTAAAAAATTAGATAAAAAAATCAAAATTATTATTTAATTTATCTAATTTTTACTTTCTTAAATTTTTTTATTCTAAAGTAAAAAAATTTCCCATAAAAACACAATAATAAATAACTACTTATAATGAAAGTAAGAAAGATATTTTATGAAAGGTGTATTTATAATATGAAAATAAAGAAAAAATCTATATTATTATCAAGTGCATTTTTAGCAATTGCTGGTATCGGTGTTCCTATTATTTTAACATCATGTAATAGTACAACTAGTCAAAATAATAGTGATTATGATGATAGTGATGAAAAAAATGGAAAAGTAAAAGATATTGTTAATAACCCAGAAACTGATGGAACTTTAAAATATGAAATTAGAGATACAACTGCAACTAGTAGTTCACAGTCAAACAAAATATTAGCATTTACAGGATCTGGTCAAGATGCATCTGGTAACCCACTTCTTAAAAGCATAGATCAAATTAAAAAAGATATTGCTCCAACTAGAAGTGACTGAAAAGGTCCAACAACTGATAATGAAGGAAATGAAATTTATAGATTATCAAACTATAGTGATTCAGTAGGTTTCCAAAATTTTTTAGCAATGAGTAATGATTTTTCCATAAATGATAGTGATGGTAAAGTCCAAATAAAATTAGATAAAACAGATTTGGATGCTAACAATATTTTAAGTAATGCATTATTTAAAGATGTTGAAATTTCAGAAAATCCAAGTGTTCTTGCAGATGAACAACAACATCCAGCAATTGCTGTAATAATTAGTATTTCATTAAAACCTGATTTTGTTTGAAAAAGTAATGGCTTAAATTATAACTTATCATTTACTTTATTTTTAGCTGATGAAAATCCTTCAACAACATAGGTAATAATATTAATAAAAAATATTTCTCTATAATCTAGAGAAATATTTTTGTTGTTTATATATTTATAATAATTTTAGTATCTTTTAAATTTGCATATAAAGTTACAAATTTATCTAAAGTCAATGGTAAGTTATCAAATCGATTAACTATATTTTCTAGTAAATTTGAATATTTTTTATCATCAGAATTTGTAAATAAATTTAAGTTTTTTTCATAATAGAAAACACTAAAATCCTAGGTTATAGTTTAGTTTATTTTTATCTTATAATTTGTTAATAATTTTAAATATAAGTTATTCAACTTTTTAACAATTCAAATTCTTTATCCAATATTTTTCAACCAAAAACATATCTTAAAGCCTCATCATTGTTTTCAAAGGTTTTTGAAATTTCTATATGCATTTTATTTTTAATTCTCTCACTAATTAATTCTCTATCACTTTGAGTAAACATTCCAACATATTCACTGTTTTCATCATTCATATAATAGTAATAATAAGTATAATCTCCTATTTTGGTAAAGTTAGTACTTTTTAGATCATTGTTTTCAATGAAAGAACCGCACTCAAAAGGAAATATTGAATAAATTTTATCATATGAATAGTCACTATAATTAATATTTTTTATAGTAAAACTCGATGGGAAAACTATTGTTTTTAATGTTAATAAAAAATCCTCATTTACATAAGATAAACCTGGTGATCTAGAAGCAAATTGTAAATAAATTTTTTCTATATTTTCTGGAAAAATACATTTTGTAACATCATTATTCATATTAAAAGCTAAAGTTTCTTTTATTATAGCTTTTCCAAAATATACATTTTTTTGAAATGGTAGATAAAACCCATCAGTGTCACCATAAAAACCTTGAAAAGAATCTGGAAAGTAATAATCAATTTGCCCTTTAAAATCTTCTATTCCAAGAGTTGAAAACTGTTTTGCTCATCTATTAATAATATTTATAAAAAGTTTTACTGTTGCATCTATTCTTTGCAAATATTTAAACATTCTTAAATCAATTTTGATATTAGATTTTAAGATTTCACTATTATTTTCAATGGTTTTGTCATAAACAAGTAAATCATCTCAAAATTCCATTCCAAATATACTACTATCAATATTTTTAACAGTGGATTTATCGCTTACATCATAATAATATTCATCTTCTACTCTAGTATTAGTGCTACATGAATAAACAGCTAATGAAATTGGTACTAAGCTCAAAAAACACAATCCTAATTTTAAAAATTTTTTCATAGTTTTCTCCTAATTTAAAGCTTTCCCATTAGCAATAATATATTGTTTTAAATAACTAAAAGCATAGTTATATTCATCAAAAATAATATTGTTATTATTTATTGCTAATGTGTATAAAAATTCAACTTCATTTTTTAGTAATGTTTTTTCACTATTTTTTTCTTGATAAAATACATAATTTGTATTTTGAGTTAGTACAAAATTATTATATGCATTTTTAGTAACTAAATCTGGTGAGTCATACATTGATTGAGTTGGAGTTGATGATAAATTTATTTTGTCATCAACTGGATCAATTGAAACTACATTTCCTTTTTTATCCACATAATAAGTTATTTGTGATGGATAAAAATAGTTCATTTTGTTTAATTGCTCTTCTTTATCTTTTAGATTTGTATAGAATAACTTTATATCACCAAAACTTTCATTAAAATCTGTAATTCTACCAAAGTATTCTCCATAGTACATTGGGTATAATTGATTTAAAAATGTATTGTCATCAAGTACTTTAGTATCTTTAAAATTTGCATATAAAGTTACAAATCTATCTAAAGTAAATGATAAATTATCAATTCGATTAACTATATTTTCTAACAAATTTGAATATTTTTTATCATCAGAATTTGTAAATAAATTTAAGTTTTTTTCATAATAGTAAAAAGCACTGAAAATACCTGGGTAGTATTCTAATTGTTTTATTTTGTTTAATTTATTCATAATTTTAAATATAAGTTATTCAACTTTTTAACAATTCAAATTCTTCATCTAATATATCATTGCCAAAAACACATTTTAAAGCTTCATCATTATTTTCAAAAGTTTTTGAAATTTGTATGTCCATTGGTCTTGCAGATTTAAGCCTATTATTAATTAATTCCTGTTCTTTTTCAGTAAAATAATAAAGATCATAATCTCCTTTTTCATCATAAATTTCCCCATCTTTATCATTATCTTTTCCATAACGATAATAAGTATCATCACCTATTTTTTTTTCAGAAAGTCCTTTATATTTTATAGCATCTTTGATAAAATAACCTTTTTTAAAAGGAAATATTGGGTAAGAAGGATCTGCAGGAAATAATTCATTTGCATAAATATTTTCTACAGTAAAGTTTGATGGAAATACTATTTTTCTTAATGTTAATAAAAATTTATCGTTTGTATAATAATGGTCTCATATAGAATTTCCTTGACCATAAATTTTTTCTACACTTTCTGGAAAAATACATTCTGTATCATTATTATTCATATTAAAAGCTAAAGTTTCTTTTATTGTGGCTTTTCCAAAATATACATTTTTTTGAAAAGGTAAATAAAATAAATCAATTATACCACCATAAAAATCTTGAAAAGAATCTGGGAAATAATAATCAATTTGACCTTTAAAACCATCTATTCCAACAGTTGAAAACTGTTTTGCTCATTTATCAATAATGTTTGTAAAAAAAACTTCAACTACCCCAGTTTTAATTTTTTGTAAATGTTTAAACATTCTTAAATCAATTTGGATATTTGAATTTAAAATTTCATTATTTCATTCAAGATTTTTATCATAAATAAGCAAATCATCTCAAAATTCCATTCCAAATTTACTACTACTAATATTTTTAACAGTTGATTTATCACTTGAATCATAATAAAGGTCATTCTCTCTTCTACTACATGAATAAACAGCTAATGAAATTGGTACTAAACTCAAAAAACACAATCCTAGTTTTAAAAACTTTTTCATAATCTCCCCCTAATTTAAAGCTTTCCCATTAGCAATAATATATTGTTTTAAATAACTAAATGCATAGTTATATTCATCAAAAATAATATTGTTATTATTTATTGCTAATGTATATAAGAATTCAACTTCATTTTTTAATAAAGTTTTTTCACCATTTTTTTCTTCATAAAATACATAATTTGTATTTTGAGTTAATACAAAATTATTGTATGCATTTTTAGTAACCAAATCAGGTGAATCATACATTGATTGAGTTGGAGTTGATGATAAATTTATTTTGTCATCAACTGGATCAATTGAAACTACATTCCCTTTTTTATCAACATAATAAGTTATTTGTGATGGATAAAAATAATTCATTTTGTTCAATTGCTCTTCTTTATCTTTTAGATTTGTATAGAATAACTTTATATAATCAAAGCTTTCATTAAAATCTGTTATTCTACCAAAGTATTCTCCATAGTACATTGGTTCTAGTTGATTTAAGAAAGTATTGTCATCAAGTACTTTAGTATCTTTTAAATTTGCATATAAAGTTACAAATTTATCTAGAGTAAATGATAAATTATCAATTCGATTAACTATATTTTCTAATAAATTTGAATACTTTTTATCTTCAGAATTTGTAAATAAATTTAAATTCTTTTCATATAGTAGAAAGCACTGAAAATACCTGGGTAGTATTCTAATTGTTTTATTTTATTTAATTTATTCATAATTTTAAATATAAGTTATTCAAGTTTTTAGTAATTCAAGTTCTTTATCTAATATATCTCAACCAAAAATATATCTTAAAGCTTCATCATTATCTTTAAAAGTTTTTGATAGTTTTATATGCATACCACTTTTAATTCTTTGCTCGATTAATTCATGATCTTCATCAGTGAAAATTAAAATAGAGTAATTACCATCCATATCTTTATCGTCTATGTCATAATAATAATAATCATAATCTCCTTTTTTTGCAGCAAGTTTATCTTTTTTTGCACCAGCAATAAAAGAACCAAGTTCAAAAGGAAATATTGAATAATTTTTGTTGTATTCTTTATAATTAATTTTGTCTATAGTAAAATTTGATGGAAATATTATTGTTTTTAGTGTTTGTAAATAATCTTTATTCACATAAGAGTACCCTGGAGATACAGGAGCATATTGAAGATAAATTTTTTCTATGCTTTCTGGGAAAATGCACTCTGTGTAATCACTATTAATATTGCTGAAAGGTAATGTTTCTTTTATTGAAGCTTTTCCAAAATTTATAATTCTTTGAAAAGGTAAATAAAATTGTTCTGTATCATTATAAAAACCTTGAAAAGAATCTGGAAAATAATAATCAATTTGTCCTTTAAAATCATCTATTCCAGCAGTTGAAAACTGTTTTGCTCATTTATCAATAATATTTACGAAAAAATCTCAAGTTATAGTAGATTTCATTCTTTGTAAATATTTAAACATTTTTAAATCAATTTTGATATTAGATTTTAAAATTTCACTATTATTTTCAATAGTTTTGTCATAAACAAGTAAATCACCTCAAAACTCCTTTCCAAATACACTAGTGTTAATATCTTTAACAGTACTTTTATCATTTACATCATAATAATAATCATCTTCTACTCTAGTATTAGTACTACATGAATAAACAGCTAATGAAATTGGTACTAAGCTCAAAAAACATAACCCTAACTTTAAAAATTTTTTCATGATTTTCTCCTAATTTAAAGCTTTCCCATTAGCAATAATATATTGTTTCAAATAACTAAATGCATAGTTATATTCATCAAAAATAACATTGTTATTATTTATTGCTAATGTATATAAGAATTCAACTTCATTTTTTAATAAAGTTTTTTCACCATTTTTTTCTT
>JAIDMU010000188.1 GCA_029050415.1 Malacoplasma sp. | reverse complement strand
CTCTTATATCTTCTTATGCTACTTTTTTTGTAGATACAAATAAAAGTTCAATTGTTCAAATTTCTAGCAATTTTAATAGTGATATTGCAGACAATTCAATAAACTATGAAGATTCTTTTCCGGTTGCTAACACATCAATTACTAAATTATCTGACTACATAGTTTCATATGAAGATAATAATATTTATCCTGTAAATGTTAATAATGCAAATATTGGAATGACATATGATTTTACTACTTTAACATACACAACTTATGGTGGTTTGTTATTATGAAGTAGTGATTTAACAAAAAATCCATTGATTAAAAAATATTATTCTTCAGTGTTAAATATAAATAATATAGGTGCATATAGAGTTAATAACTTTGCTTATCAAAAAAGTACTGGACTTTTGTTTGTTTTATTTGGAGATAAAACCAAACAAAACCAAACAATTTTTGCAATTGATATTTATACAGGTTTGATTAACATTCCATCTAATGCTTATCTAAAACAAAATCAAATAATTGCAAAAGTAGCTGATGGATCTGGATTTATTTTTTTTAATGCTGCAGATGAAATTATTACAACTTCTGGTGGCAAAAAAACAGATGTTGATAAAACTACTAAAATTTTTACTTATTCATTAAAAAACAAAGGATTTGTTGAAAAGAAAATAAATATTGATGTAACTTTTGGAGTTAGTAATTCAACAAATAATAATGATTTACTTATAGGGATTGTTGCTGGTAATTTTGGAACTAATTATGGATATTATGTTTCTTCAGTACCTAAACAAAATAAAATTAATAATTTTAATATGGCAGAATCATCAACATCTACTTTTACAACTAATTATTATTCTTATGATTATTATGTTGTTCCATTAAAAAATGATTTAGTTAAAGAGAATAGAAGTTATATTTCTGCAAGTGTTTCAAATAATGGTAATGCTAATTTTTATTTTGGATATATTTCAAGTGAAAATAAATTACCTGATTTTGATAGCATATTTAAAAGAATTTTTAAGTTAGAAAATGCTTCATCTCAAAATACTTCATATTTGTTTGCTTTAATAGATGGTTATTATAAGTTTTTAGATTCTTATACTCTTATTTCTGATAATGGAACTTGAATAGCATCAAATGCTAGTAAAGGTTTTGGAACAGATATAAGTTCTAGTAATAATCAACAATTAATTCCTACTACATCGGATTTTAATCAAAATGAAAAAGTAAGTGCTGATTCTTGAAAATTTGATAATTTTGCCTATGATAGTGATAGCAATCTTTTATATTTTAGTTACAGTGGTCAAAAAATTAATACTTCTACTAATAAGCCTGATGGTTATATGTCAAAAATGGGGTATTTTCAATTTGAATCAACTTCTTTAAAATTTAATACATCAAGTTTTTCTACTGAAAATAATCCTTATAGTTTATATTCAGTTGGGTATGATTCATATATATCAAAAAATTATTATATGAATAAACAATATATGGAAGAACAATCAACTGATCCAATTTGATTATCAAGAAGTGAAAGTGAAATAAATTATACTCCAACACAAAAAAATGAAAGTAGTTTTTCAGAATTAAATATTTCTACTCAAAATTTAATTCAACAAATAGAAGGAAGTAATTTATTTAAAGAAACAATGCCTGAAAATATTACTCAAGATCAGTTAAATAGCTTGATATCATCATTAAATGTTAACAATGCAAGTATAAACATTTCCAAAACTAGTTCAAACAATAAAACTGGTGATATTTCTATAAAAATTGAAATAATACAACAAAATAAATTTGGTGATGATGTTGCAAATGGAAATGTTTCATATGTTTTTAGTTTAAACATTAGTGGATATTCAATGGATAAAGATTTTATTTTTAAATTTATTACTACTGATATGGTAAATATGGGTTTTAATGACAAAATAAATAAAATCAATGAAATTAAAGAATCAACAGGCCCATCAGGTATAAGTAAATTACAAGTATTAAATTACTTTTTAGATGCAAATATTTTAGGTAAAGATAATAAACCTTTAGAAATTAGTGAAGACTGAATTACATTAAAACCAAATGATGAATTAGGATATTTAACTGTTGAAGCAAATATACCTAAAGAACTTTTACCAAGTGGATTTCCTGTAGAAAATTTATCTGCTACTGCAGTTTATAAAGATTTTTGAGTTCATGTAGATCCATTGCCTCCAGACCCTACACCTGGTAATAATTCAAATTATGAATTTTTTATTAACAAAGATGAAGGTGAAAAAATTGGAATAATTTCTGGTGTAATTGTAGGTTTAGTTATAATTTTTACAACTATATTTACATTGATATATATAAAACATAAAAACCAAGTAAAAAAATTAAACAATGAACTAACTTTAAAACAATAAATA
>JAIDMU010000187.1 GCA_029050415.1 Malacoplasma sp. | reverse complement strand
GTTAGAGCCTAGACTTTCATGTGCAGTTTTCAAATGAGGTCTTTGTCCAACCAATTATTAGAAACTCTAATAATAAATAAATTTAGGGCTTTAAAAAAAGTACACTTAAATTTTGCAGAGAGACACAATGAAATTACAGGCTTTAATGGAATGGGAAAATCATCAATTCTTGACTGTATAAGATTTATGATGACAGACAGAGATGATTCAAATAGTAAATTTCAAAACTTTAAAACTATTACAAAAAATAATGAAGAAGAATTTCCCAATGTTGAATTAAAAATTAATTTCAAAAACAAAATTATCATTCTAAAAACTGAAGATAATAAATGATTTATTAATGAAAATAAATTAAATAGCAGAAATGCATATTTAAATGCTTTAGAAAACATTTTAGGAGTTAAACAAGAACAACTAGTTTTTGCAATTAATCCAAATATCTTAAAAGATATTTTATCTGGAAAAAAAGAAACTAAAAATAAAGATAAAGTTAGATCAACACTTGTAGGAATTGCAAACTCTATTTCTGACAAAGACAAAGTTATGTCACAAAATGATTATGATGAATTAAATCAAAATATTAAAGATTTAACTTC
This sequence comes from Malacoplasma sp., assembly GCA_029050415.1. Taxonomy (GTDB): domain Bacteria; phylum Bacillota_I; class Bacilli_A; order Mycoplasmatales; family Mycoplasmoidaceae; genus Malacoplasma. Next base: position 1,396 of record JAIDMU010000187.1, on the reverse strand, counting down.
TGATGTAAAAAATCTTGATGGTGATATTAAAAGTTTAGAAAGAAGAATTGAAAACTTCAAAAGACAACATAGAGATATAAAAGATTGAGATTCACCTGAAAACTTAAGTGAATTAAACAAAGAAGAAAATAAATTAAAAAATCAAAAAAATCTATACTCTGACATTTCAGATCAAATTTATAAAAAACAATCTGAATTAAAAGATTTAAAAAATAAAAAACTTGAACTTGAAAATAGTCAACCAGTTGAACCAGTGCCTAAACCAGTAGTTGAGCCAAAAAAAGAACAACCACCAGTAGAAAAACAAATAAATTTTCCTACAGCTGGTGAAGTTACACTTTTAATGTTGCTTTGTTTAACTTGTGTTTTTGGAATGATATACTTGTTTGGATACATTGTTCCAGAATACTTAACTAAAACTAGACCAGCAAAAAGAGCTGCTGCTAAAAAAGAAGCTGCAATGAAAGTTGAAACTAAAAATGATTTAGTTATGACAGAAAGCAAAAAACAACCTAATAATCAAAATAAAATTGATAAATTGCAAAAAGAAATTGATGATTTAAATACAGAAATTAAAAATTTGAAAAATAATCCAAATTATAAAAATGTAAATGTTGATAACATTGTTGATAGACTAAACCAAATTCAATCTTTAAAAAACAAAAATGAAGAAATTAAAGCAAATAAAGAAAAAATGAAAGAATTACAAAATGAATTAAGTGATTTAAAAGCTTTAAAAAATAAAAAAGAAAAAGATTTAGATAAAAAAGAAGAACAAAAGAAATTAGTAATTCAAAAAACTAATGAAGTTATGGAAAAATATTTCCGTAACTTCCACATTGATTTCTTTGATGAAAATAACAATGAAATATTAAAAGTAAGTAAAGACTATATTCCTTTAGATTACTTAAATTATTCTCAAAAAATGAATAGTGTATTTGAAATTAATAATTTCTTAAACAAAAGACTAAACTTTTCTACTTTTGTTTTAATTGATGCTGGTGAATCATTTAACAAAGTTTATGATTCTAAAAACCAAATCATCATCACAAAAGTTACAGAAGACCACAAATTAAAATTAAACGGAAAAGAAATTCATTAATAATTTAGATTGAAAAAGATAGTTTATTAAAAACTATCTTTTTTTAAACTTTGTTTAAAGTAATTAGCTTTTATCATTTACAAACAAATTAAGATGTTTGAAAAACTCAAAAATTTGTCTAAGTATGTAATATCTTTCCATTTTAAGAGCTAAAATTCTTTCATTATTTTTTAAAATATTTTCATTAATCATAGGAGATTTAATTTTTAAATTTTTTAAATTTTGTTCATTTTCTAAGTCACTAACTTTAATATTTGAATAATCATAATTTATTCTATAAACTCTCAATAAAAT
>JAIDMU010000186.1 GCA_029050415.1 Malacoplasma sp. | reverse complement strand
ATTTAAAGTGTTTCTTTTTTCAATTTTTATAATTTCTATTAATTTTTCTTTTAAAGAAACATTTTCTAAATTAGCTATTTTTTCAATTTTAACAATTTCTCCTTTTTCAATAGAACCATATTTTTTCTTTAATAAATAATCTTCAATTAATATTGGTACCACCATAAATGAAATAAACAAAATCAAAACAACTATCACCATAATTCTAGGAATTAAAATATCTTCAACAAAGCCTGAAGTATTAGGATTAATTTTAAACAACATAAATAAATCTGCTATTGGACCAAAATAAGTCATAAAAATAGGTAAAGACATAAAAATCATTGAAATAATTGCCATTGGATAAAAAAATTTATTTTTTGAAACTTTAACTTTATTAGTTTTTCGGTTTTTAATTCCACCAAATATTGAAAAAACTATAAAAGCAAAAGCAATTACAGATGTTCAATTAGCCATTAAATCTGCAAAACTATAAAGTTGGGCTACTCCAGTACCATATGAATCAGAATAACCAGAAGAATTAACATATCCTAATCCACCAATTATTGAAAACAAAATGATTATTGGGATAGTTAAAACTAAATCATATAAAATACAGTTTATTTTAGTTTTCTTGTCACTGCTTCCAATTACTTTATCACTAAAAGGTACTTCATTGATTTTTATAAGATTAAATAAAAGTCTAGGAGATCACATAGCAAATCCATTTACTATTCCTAAAACTCCAATTCCTATTAAAATTTGAAATGTTGCATAAAGTCATAATAAATTATGCTGTTTTAAAAAATCTAAATAACCAAAAGGATTTCCATCTTGTGCACCTAAAGACATAGATAAAGATATTGTTAAATAAATTATTGTAACAATAACTAAACCAAATAATATTGCAAATGGTGTTTTGCTAGGTTTTTTCATTTCACTTTGTATTCCAGCAGTTACATAAAATCCATCATACGCAAAAAAGATTCCACCAATTGCTATAAACATACCAAAACCTGGGCTTAATTGAGAAAAAGAAAATGATTCATTAGAAAAATCAGTTGGATTAAAACCAACTCCATAACTATCTGTAGAAATTTTGCCATTAATCCCAACAATTACAAATCCTAAAATAGTTGCAAAAATAAGTGGTAAAAATTTAACTGAAAGAATAATTAAGTTATGAATATTTCCAAGTTTAGAAGATAATCCATTTGCAACAATAAAATATGTAGATATCATAATAGCAAAAACCATCATAATAGCCCAATCAGCATTTGTTCCAAATCCATTGTAATTTTCAAACAATGATCCTATTCCATCTTGAATTGACATAATGCTATATAAAGGCATAAAGAAAAATGTAAGAGGTAAGTAAATATAAGTCATAAAATTTTTACAAGATTTATATGTAAATCTACTATTAAAAGTTTGACATCAACCAATAATAGAAAAATTATCATTTCTAGCACTTGCTATTTCTATTAATGCTAGTGCCATAGAAATAACTGCAAAACCTGCAAATAATCAACAAAACATTGCAAAAACTATAGAACCTTGTGACTCGTTTAATACAGCTCCAGCTTTAAAAAAAATTCCAGCACCTACTGATGAACCAACTACAACTAACATTGCAGAAAAAAAACCTATTTTTTTCATTGTTGGAGCATTAGCAAAATCAGATTTTTTTTTATCACAAATCTGAATAATCTGTGTATTTTTGTTTGTCATTTTAAGTCCTTATTAAACAAATATAATAAGTATTAACAAATAATAT
>JAIDMU010000185.1 GCA_029050415.1 Malacoplasma sp. | reverse complement strand
CTCTTAAAGTTCATAACAAAATTTAGTTAAAAAATAAGAAATTACCATTTCTAACAATTTCTTATTTTTTAAACTTTACTTAGTTTATGCAAAATTTTATCTATTTTTGCTCAATATCAAATTCTAATTTTAATAATTTTGTTTAAACTTAACTTATCTAATTAAAAACTCTTATTAAACTAAATAAACCTAAATCATATAAATTTAATAAGAATTTATTTTTATTTCTAAATATTTACTTAACTAAACTTTAATTTTTGATTTAGTTTTTTTTCTAATCAGCATAACAACAATAACTATAATTGCAAATATAACTAAAATACCAATTACAATTCCAACAATTGATTCTATGCTTAAACCTTCTTGTGATTTATTATTATTGTTGTTTGAATCACTTGGATTATTTGGATTTGGAATAGGTATATCTGGAAGTGGAATGAAATTAGGTGCTTCATCACCTATAAATCCACTATAAGTTTTTGTCAAAACTGCTTTTTCTTCTGGAAACCCAAAAGGTAATTGACCATAAGTATCAGTAGCACTAGTTTTTATTGGGATTTTGATATCTATTTTTAAAGAATCATCACTTGGATTACTTAAAGTTACCATATTTTCAGTAATTCTAATAATTTTATTTTTGATTTCAATACTTTGTAATAAATTTTCTATAGCTCACCCTTTGTTTTGTCCTTCAACTATTTTTTTAGCACTATATTTCTTTTTAAATTCTTCAACAGCAGTATCAGATGTTTCTTTGAAACTTCAAATAAAATCTTTACTTGTAATTCCAACTAATTTAATATAAGAATTGTAAGAAACTGAACCATTATTTTCAGCATTAGTGTTATCTCCAAAGTTGTTTGGATAAGTAATTTCAGTTTGAAGACTTATTTCTCCAGTTTCATCATCACCTTCAACATTATTGAATTTAACAAAATCAGATCAATTATTATTTTTTAAAAAGTCATCAAAACTTTTTGTATCTAATTTTGAAGGCATAACATCATTTAAAACTTCAGATTTATTTTGAATATTTTTTGTTAAATTCTCTAATGAATAAAAATCAATTTTTGAATCAGTTGTTGGTTCAAAATTTTTACTATCATTAACTAAATCAGTTTTAGTAGTTGATAGTCATTGACCATTATCTCCATTGATAGTTTGCTTAGTTAAATAAATATTGTTTTTATTAGTATAAGTATTAGAATTCACATCAGATAAAGTATATGGATTGTCAACTACATAACTATCACTTAAAACTCTTTTTCTTTTTGCTGCTTCATCTTGTAAAATGATATTACCACTATCTTCACTTAAATTTATATATCTTGTATTTGTTAAATATTTACCATTCATATCACTTGCAGCATCTGTATCATATTCTTCTCCACTTAAGCTAAAATAAACAAATTTTAATTCTTTGTCATAGCCAACTGAATTAAATTCTCAATTGTTAATCAGTACATTATCTTCTAATCCAGATGAATTATCTAAATCAGATGCTTTAGGTCCAAGGGTAATGTCATTTTTATAATTCATAAATAAACCGCTATTTATGTCACCTTGAGTCCCAACACTTGGTTCCTTACCAGAATGAACTATAGAAAAAAATGATACAACAAATGAAGCAAACATATCATCATAACTATCTATTAAAATACCAACTTTTTCATTTGTAATTGTGTTGTTAGTAGTAGAAGCGACAAGAAAAAATCTTTTGTAAATACTATTAAAATCAGGTAAATTAGTATCAAGAGTCAAAAAACCTCTTGTTTCTTTAGAATCATCATCAATATTTACAACTCTTGGAGAAGAAAATAAATTGGTAAAATCATCTTTTATAGCAACAACATAATAATTAAATGATTCTGTAGCATTGCTTCCATTATTTATTGATTTTTCTGGAGTACCACTTTTAGTTGTTCCAGTACTATAACTTAATCTTATAGCAGCATTTGTATCTTTTGATGGTTTACCATTTAATCAAATGCTATAATTAACTCCCTTAACATTACTTGGAATAATTCCTAAAAGATAACTATTAGCATCTACTCCATTTACACTTGAATAATTAAAATTATTGCTTTCTTCATCATTTCCTTTGTTTTCAACATTAGCAAAACCACTATTGACATCAAATGACATAATTTTAGTACTGCTATTTATATCATTTACAGTTTTTCCTGAAGTAACAATTAATTGATCGCTAGAATTAAAGAAAATAAATTCAGAATTATCTCTAGCTTTTGCAATAACTTGATTTTCTACTAACTTAGCATTTGTTGGAACAACAATAGCACCTGAATTAATATCTAATCCAAAAACAACTAAGTTATTTAAAGTAGTAGTAGTACCATCTGTTGTACTTTCATTTCCAAATAAAACAAATAAAATTTTTTTACTTTCTAAATAAGCAAAATTGATTACTTTATAAGTGTTTATTTCATCTACTGATAAAGTAGTTTTATAATAATTTTTTAATAATGGATTTTCTGTTAATTTGTGGCTTCAAAGTAATAACCCAGCATAAGTTGTAACTGTAATAGTTTGTTTATTTGCAGTCATTCCAACTGTAGCGCCACCTGCTTTTGGTCCATTTTGATCAGTGCTTTCTGCAAGTTGTGGAATAGTTACATTAACTGGTGAAATATTGTTGTCTTCATAAGAAACTATATAATCACCAAAACTGGTAATTGAACTATCAAATACTGGTAAGGTATCATCTGGATTTATACTTTCATCAGTTATAGTTTCATTAACATTTAAAGATTTACTAATCAAATGAACTGAATTATTCAAATTATTTAATGTTGCTAACCCAATTGGTAAGGCAATCAAAGGAAAAGAAAAAAGTGAAAATAATGTTTTTTTATTTAATCTTTTTTTCATATTTAATATATACTTTCCAAAAATCTATAATTTAACCAAAAACAAAAATACACAAATATTCTATTAAAAAAAATAGATTTTAAATAATGTAATTTAGTTAAATAATAATTAAGTAAAAAAAATAAAAATTACTAGAAACAGCAATTTTTATTTTTTTAATGTTATTTGTTAACCACAGATTTTGCTTTAATTCTCAATCAAATTAATGCAATTGCAGCTAATAGTATTATAGTCAAAAGTAAACAACCAATTATAATACCAGCTATTTCACCAGAACTTAATCCTTGACCCGTAAAACCTGGCAATTGTTCTATAGGTGGTGCTTCAGTTCCTGTAAATCCATTGAAATTAAAGATTAAAGTGTTTTTGTCTATTGGAAATCCAACAGGTAAAATTCCTTTTTCATCAGTTAAACTAGTTTTAATTGGAACTGTAACTTCAATAATTAAATCATTTGTACTTGTTCCACTCTTTAAGGTAATATCATCTGCTTTTAAAACAAAATTTTGACCATTAACTATTAGATTTTCAAATAAATGATTAATAACAAAAGCCTTCCCACTACTTGATTCAATAATTTTTTCTGCACTATATTTTGACTTAATTTCAGTTACTGCACTATCAGTATTATTTTTAAAAGTTAATGAAAAATCATTTGATGCTAAAAATCCTATAACCCTAATGTAAGAAGTATATGAAACAGATCCATTATTTGAAATAGTTTCACTATCACCAAAATTATTAGCATAAGTAATTTCAGTTTTTAAGTCAATTTCTCCTGTTTCATCATTTCCAGTAGCATTAATGAATTTTACATATTTTCCTCATTCTTCTCCAGTTAAATCAAGGTTTGATAGATTTTCATTAACAACAGAAGGCATAAAATTATTTAAAATTTTAGATTCTTCAATAATATTAGTAAATGATTCTAATGAATTAAAATTAATAGTACCAGTAGTTTTAAAATTTGCTGCATCATCATTTAAATCTGCAGTAGTTGTTGATAGTCATTGGCCACTATCACCATTAATAGTTTGTTTTACTAAATAGATATTATTTTGATCAGTATAAGTTTCAAAATTAACATCAGATAAAGTGTAAGGACTTTCTTGAATATAATCATCACTTGAAACTCTTTTATCATCTGCAAGTCCTGGCTGTAAATCAACATATCTAATGTTTGTTAAATATTTGCCATTAGCTTGACCTTTAGTACCTGATGAATAACTATATTCTTGTCCACTCAAACTGAAATAAACAAAATCAGATTCTTTATCATAACCAACAGAATTTAGTTCTCATTTATCAACTATAATACCATCTTGTAATCCTGAGTTTTTAGTTTGATCATAATTTAAACTACCTGCTGCAGATGGTCCAGTGGTTTGACCATTAACTAAATTAAAATATGTATCACCAAGTCCATAAGTGAAAGAAGTATTTGATGAATTTAAAATTATTGGAATAGAACAAAATGAAGTAAACATTTTATCAAAACTGTCTAATAAAACACTAACACTTTCTGTTACAGTGTTACCACTAGTTTTACTAGATGTAACAAAAAATCTTTTAAAAATACTGTTGAAATTAGGCATACTATTTACATTATTTAAATATCCCCTGTAAGTAGTATCATTTTTTTTATTTGCAACATCAAATTTTTTTCCAGAATTATTTGATGGTGTTAAATTAACAAAATCATCATTCACTGGAAAAACATAATAGTTGAATGAAGTTGTGGCAATTCCACCTGTTAAGTTTATTGACACATTTGATGCCCCTGTAGTATCATTACTTGTTTTATAAGAAAGTTGTGGTTTTGCATAATTACTACTACTTACAGGGCCATATAATCAAAAACTATAATTTATTCCTTCAACACTACTTGGTAAAAAACCTAATAGATAATCATTACTAGCTGGAAGTCCACTAATAGTACCAAAATTATTAGTAGTTTCATCATTACCTTTTCTATTCAAAAAACCAGTGGTAGTGTCAAAAGTTATAATTTTTGTAGAATTTTGTATATTAGTGTTTGTACTACCTGATGTAACAATTAATTCATTTTTAGTATTAAAAAAAATAAATGAAGAATTATTTCTGGCTTTTGCAATCACTTGATTGTCACTCAATTTAGCTTCAGACGGAACTATAATAGCACCTGAATTAATATCTAATCCAAATATAACTAAATTAGTATTTCCACTTGTTTGTTCATCACCAAAAAGAACAAATAAAATATTCTTACTTTCTAAATAAGCAAAGTTAATTACTTTATAAGTACTTATGTCACTTACTGTTAAAACACTACTATAATAGTTTTTTAACAAAGAATTTTCAGTTAATTTGTGACTTCAAAGTAATAACCCAGCATAAGTTGTAACTGTAATAGTTTGTTTATTTGCAGTCATTCCAATTGTAGCACCGCCAGGTTTTGTACCGCTTTGTTCAGCATCAGTTGTAAGGGATGGAATTATTACATTAACTGGTGAGATATTATTATCTTCATAAGAAACAATGTAATCACTAAAATTAGAAATAGAAGTATCAGCAACTGGTAAAGCATCTTCTAAATTTATAGATGAATCTGTTGTAGATTCATTAACATTTAAAGATTTACTAACTATTGATAAGTTAGTTAAATCATTTAAATTACTTAATGTTGCTAATCCAATTGGTAAAGCAACTAAAGGAAAAGAAAATAATGAAAACAATATTTTCTTATTTAATTTCTTTTTCATATTTAAAATAAGCACCCTATCAAAATCTAAAGTTTATTCAAAAATAAAATAACTAATTACACTATAAATAAAAAAAAAAAAAAAAAATGAAAAAAATTGAACTTAGAAAATTATTTTATTAAAATATTAAATTTTTTTAAATATAAATTAATTAAAAAAAAACAGAATTTATTT